>JBJKRM010000028.1:0-3313 GCA_046704685.1 Rhizomicrobium sp. | reverse complement strand
CGATGGTCTCGCGGCCGAGCGCCGCGAAGGCGATGGTGGCATCGAGGCGATTGCGGAACTCAGGCGTGAACAGCTTCTTGATGGCTTCCTCGTCCTCGCCTTCCCGCTTGCCGCGGCCGAAGCCGATGGATTCCTTGGCCGCATCGGAGGCGCCCGCATTCGTCGTCATGATCAGCACGACATTGCGGAAATCGATCTTCTTGCCGTTGTGGTCGGTGAGCTTGCCGTGGTCCATCACCTGCAGCAGGATGTTGAACAGGTCCTGATGGGCCTTCTCGATCTCGTCGAGCAGCAGCACGCAATGCGGATGCTGATCAACACCGTCGGTGAGCAGACCGCCCTGGTCGAATCCGACATAGCCCGGCGGCGCGCCGATCAGGCGGCTGACCGTGTGGCGCTCCATGTATTCCGACATATCGAAGCGCAGCAGTTCCACGCCCATGATGGAGGCGAGTTGCTTGGCCACTTCCGTCTTGCCGACGCCGGTGGGACCGGAGAACAGATAACATCCGATCGGCTTGTCGGCACTGCGCAGGCCGGCGCGAGCCAGCTTGATGGCCGAGGCGAGCGCGTGAATGGCCTTGTCCTGTCCGAACACCACACGTTTGAGATCTTCCTCCAGGCTGCGCAGCGCTTCCGCATCGGTCTTGCTGACCGACTTGGGAGGAATGCGTGCCATCTTGGCGACGACCTCTTCCACTTCCTTGACACCGACCGTCTTCTTGCGGCGCGATTCCGGCAGCAGCATCTGCGAGGCGCCGACCTCGTCGATGACGTCGATCGCCTTGTCGGGCAGCTTGCGATCGTTGATGTATTTGGCAGCCAATTCCACCGATGCCTTGATGGCGTCGTTGGTGTAGCGGACCTTGTGGTATTCCTCGAAATACGGCTTGAGGCCCTTCAGGATCTTGATGGTGTCGGGCACCGTCGGCTCGGCCACGTCGATCTTCTGGAAGCGGCGCACCAGAGCGCGGTCCTTCTCGAAATACTGGCGGTATTCCTTGTAGGTGGTGGAGCCGATGCAACGGAGCGAACCGGCCTGCAAGGCGGGCTTCAACAGGTTGGAGGCATCCATGGCACCGCCGGAGGTGGCACCAGCGCCGATCACGGTGTGGATCTCGTCGATGAACAGGATGGCGCCGGAAAGGCCTTCCAGCTCCTTCACCACGGATTTGAGCCGCTCCTCGAAATCACCGCGATAGCGCGTGCCGGCGATCAGGGCGCCCATGTCGAGGGCGTAGATCGTGCAGGGGCGCAGCACTTCGGGCACCTCACCCTTGATGATTTTGCGCGCCAAGCCTTCGGCGATGGCAGTCTTGCCGACGCCGGGATCACCGACATAGAGCGGGTTGTTCTTCTGGCGGCGGCAAAGAATCTGGATGGTGCGCTCCACCTCGGCATCGCGGCCGATCAGCGGATCGATGCGGCCCTGCTTGGCCTTCTCGTTGAGGTTGACGCAATAGCTTTCCAGGGCGCCGCCGCCCTTGGCGGACGGACGGTCGGTGTCGTCGTCATCGTCGGAGCCGCGCACCGATTTCTGCTGACTCATGCCGGGGCGCTTGGCGATGCCGTGGCTGATGTAGCTGACAGCATCGAGCCGCGTCATGTTCTGTTCCTGGAGGAAGAACACGGCATGGCTTTCGCGCTCGGTGAACAGCGCCACCAAGACATTGGCGCCGGTGACCTCGTCACGGCCGGAATTCTGCACATGCAGGACGGCGCGCTGCACCACGCGCTGGAAACCGGTGGTGGGCTTGGCATCCTCGCCGTCCTCGATGACCAGCGTCAGAAGCTCATCGTCGACGTATTTGACCAGCGCCTGCCGCAGCAAATCGATATCGACATTGCACGCCTTCATGACCTGCGCCGCATCGGCGTCATCGGTCAGTGCGAGCAAGAGATGTTCGAGGGTCGCGTATTCGTGATGACGATCGCTAGCGAGCTTGATCGCGCGGTGGAGGGCCTGTTCCAGACTGCGGGACAATGACGGCAAGTGCTATTCCTTCTCCATCGTACACTGCAAAGGATGCTCGTGGCGCCGCGCGAATTCAATCACCTGCGCGACTTTTGTTTCCGCGACCTCGAACGTGAAAACACCGCAAACACCCACCCCATGCCGGTGGACGTGCAGCATAATCTGTACGGCCTCCTCGCGATTCTTGTTGAAGATGCGCTCTAAAATGTGAACGACGAACTCCATCGGCGTGTAGTCGTCGTTGAGTAAGAGAACCTTGTAGAGCGACGGTTTCTTGGTCTTAGGACGCGTTTTCGTGACGACGCCGGTGCCGGGACCGGTTCCGCCGTTCTGATTGTTGTGATCGTCGTGTCCGTCCTTCATGCCGCCGCTCGTGCTCCGTTTGATTATAAAGGGATTAGCGAGCGACTTCGCAACAGGTGTCTATGCGTAGAGTTTATGGCAGGGCGCCACAAATGGCGGTGCAAGCGAATAAATTTCCCGTTTCCTGCCGCATGCGGCCGGCGAATGTCACGGTCCGTCATCAGGGTCCCGCCCGGAATGCCGCGTCCTTCCTGTCGGGCACCAAAGCCAAGCTGTGCCCCGCGCCACTTGGCGATGACAGGCCGGGGCTCCACCGGTGGTCACGCAGTCCACTGTTTCCACCAGCTACATCCCGGAGCCGATAAGGGAATCCACGCTGCAGTTCGACGCATCCCACCGGACGGCAAATGGACGTTAAGGCCCGGGAAGGTATTACCAAATTCCTGAGCGTGGCTTGCACATTTCGCAACTATTTGGTCCTATCATTGCGGTTAAGGGCGCCGCGACCCGAAGTCTGTGGGGCTGAGTATGCTTAATTTTCCGCGTGGGCGAGTGGGCCGGGCGTTTGGGCTCGCGGCCGCCGTGGCCGTGGTCGCAGTCCTGACGGTCGCCGTCACCGGCGCAGCCGATGCCGCAAGACGTCACGTCAGACACCACCATTACCACCACCGCACCTACTGGGTCAGTCCCACCGACCCGTCCAAGGACGCCGCCCTGATCATCGATGGGGTGACCGGCAAAGTGCTTTATGCCCGCAACGCCCATGCGGAACGGCATCCGGCCTCGCTGACCAAGATGATGACGCTCTATCTGCTGTTCGACGCGCTCAAGAAGGGGCAGATGTCGCTCAACAGCATCATTCCGGTGTCGGCCCATGCGGCGGCCCAGAGGCCGACCAACCTGCACCTGCATGCCGGCGACCAGCTCACCGCCGACCTCGCCATCAAGGCCATCGTGGTGCGGTCGGCCAACGACGTCGCCGTGGCCATCGCCGAGGCGCTGGGCGGCACCGAGGGTCACTTTGCGGAACTGATG
>JBJKRM010000027.1:0-4520 GCA_046704685.1 Rhizomicrobium sp. | reverse complement strand
ACCTTCAACTGCGGCATCGGCCTCGTCGCCATCGTCGACGGAAAGCGCGCCGGCAATGTGATCGAAGCCTTCCAGAGCTGCGGTGAAACGGCCAAGCGCATCGGCGTGCTGGTCCCCGGCAAGGGCGAGCCCCAAGTGCGCTATCGCGGGAGGCTGAAGGTATGAAGTCGGTCGTGGCGCCAGCCCTCATTTGTCATGGCCCGCAAATGCGGGCCATCCAGGTGAAACGCACTCCATTGCTCGAAGTCATGCACGAGTCACACCACTGGGCTTCGGCCAGACTTCAACTGGATGGCCCGCATTTGCGGACCATGACATGTGGGGTTGGGGAATGAACAAAAAGCGCATCGGCATCCTGATCTCGGGCCGCGGCAGCAACATGCGATCGCTGATCGCGGCCGCCGCCCAGCCCGATTTCCCCGCCGAGATCGAGCTTGTCATCTCCAATGTCGGCAATGCCGAAGGGCTGACCCACGCCGCCGCCGCCGACATCACCACCATCGTCGTCCCCCACAAGGCGTTCGAGACCCGCGAAGCCTTCGACCGGGCGCTCGACAAGGCGCTCACCAATGCCGGCATCGAGATCGTCTGCCTGGCCGGCTTCATGCGCATCCTGTCGGACTGGTTCGCGCGGCAATGGGAAGGCCGCCTCATCAACATCCATCCCTCGCTGCTGCCGCTGTTCAAGGGCGTGCATGTGCACGAGCAGGTGCTGTTCTCGGGCATGCGGGTTTCGGGCTGCACGGTGCATTTCGTGGTGCCGGAACTCGACGCCGGACCGATCATCGCCCAGGCTGCCGTTCCGGTGGAATTTGGCGACACACAGGACTCCCTGGCGGCCCGCGTGCTGGTCGAGGAACACAAGCTTTACCCCGCCGCGCTCAAGATGCTGGCCGAAGGGCGCGTCCGTCTGGAAAACGGCCACGCCGTGTTTGCCGCATAGCGACAGGAGGGGACGGCCGGGTGGATCAGAAGAACCGCTTTGTCACCAGGATCGGATTCGTCCGTCTCATCGTCTTCTTCGTCCTGCTTTCGGTCGTCTATGCCGGAGGCCATGTGGCGGTGCACGAGATCCTGCTGCACGCCCCGGCGCGGATGACCGGAACCGTCGCCGTCATCGGCGCGGCGCTGATCTCCGTCCTGGCCATCAGCGTCTATGGCCTGCTGGTCGGTCTGTTCGAGCATCGCGCACCGCTTGAACTGGCGCCGCGGCGCGGCGCCCCTCTGCTGCTCGGCGGCATGGGAATCGGCTTTGCGATCTTCATCGCCGTCTACGCCATCCTTTGGGGCACCGGCCATGCGGTTTGGGGCGGCTTCGTCCATTCCACCATGATCGCCCGCTTTGCCGCCGCCGCCGTGGTCGCCGCGATCTGCGAGGAGCTCATTATCCGCGGCGGCGTGTACCGCATCCTGGAAGATATGTTCGGATCGGCCGCCGCGCTCATCGTCTCAGGCGCCCTGTTCGGCGTGATGCATCTCGGCAACCCGCACGCCACCGCCTTCTCGGCCGTCGCCATCGCGCTGGAGGCGGGCGTGCTCCTGGCTGCCGCTTATGCCGCCAGCCGCAATCTGTGGCTGCCGATCGGACTGCATATCGGCTGGAACTTCACCGAAGGCGGCATCTTCGGCGCGGCGGTGTCGGGCGGTGGCGGCGGCCACGGCATCGTCTCGATGCCGCTGCATGGTCCCGCCCTGTTGACGGGCGGCCGCTTCGGCCCGGAAGCCTCCGTCGTCGCGGTGGCCCTCTGCCTTGCGGTGGGCGTCCTCTTCCTCATCCAGACCGTGCGGCGCGGGCGCTGGGTGCGCGCCTCGTTCCACATGATGCTGGATTAGATCAACGCCGCAGCGTTGAGCTTTTGGCGCCAGAAGGCTTCGCGCTCCTTCAACAACGCTGGGATCAGCATCTCGTTGTCGTCCTTCACTACTTCCAGCACTTCGAAGGTGAACGCGGCCTCGCCGTGCTTGGTGAAGGCCGCCTGCAATTCCTTGCCCGGAAAGCCGCCCATGCACAGCTGGAACCACAGGCCTGATTGGCGCTTGTCGAGGTCCGGCGCCTTCGACACCCAGGTCTCGCCGCTGGCGGTGCAGCGCACCGCGAAGATGCCGGGCTTCGCCTTTTGCTCCTTGGCGTTGCGCAGCAGTTCCTTCTTGCGGGCGTTATCCATTGGCCAATCTCTCTGACACATCCCAGAGCCGCTTGGCGTCGGCATCGTTCTGCGCCGCGGCCGACGGCTGAGCCGGCGCACACTTATGCCAGTACCCCCCGCCCTTCCCTGCAACCTCCGGCGAACTCGCCAGCTGCACGATGGGCCTGGCGCCCTTCTCCGGCGAGATCGCCGCAATCTTCTTCAGAACACCGAACGCATTGCCCATCAGTCCACGATTGTTGTCGGCAAAGCGCGTCGCCACAAAACCGGGATGCAGACTGACTGCCGTGACGCCGCTGCCTTGCTGCCGCCGCGCCAGCTCCCGGGTGAACAGGATGTTGCACAGCTTGGAGGTGCAGTAGACGCGAAAGCCGCGGTAGTTCTTCTCCGTCTGCAGGTCGTTGAAATCGAGCCTTCCGGCCTTGTGGGCATCGGACGCCGTGGAAACGATCCGTGCCCCCGGCGTTGCCTTCAACCGCTCGAGGAGCCCCATGGTGACCACGAAATAGGCCATGTGGTTGACCGCGAAGGTCATCTCGAGGCCGTCCGAGGTGATCTCGCGTTCGGCGAACACGGCCCCCGCATTGTTGACCAGCACGTCGATCTTCGGCTCGGCGGCGGCGATATCGGCGGCGACGCGCTTCATGTCGGCCAGATGCGACAGATCGGCGAAATGCACCGCATGCTGCACATCGTGATTGGCGACCGTCAGGCGCGCCATGGCGTCGTCGGCCCGCTGCAGGTTGCGCGCCACCAGAACGATGCGGGCACCGCGCCGCGCCAGCTCCACAGCCGCCACTTCGCCGATGCCCGAGGTTCCGCCGGTGATGACGACGGTCTTGCCCTTCATAGTTCGCCCCCGCAGAAATCCGCGGGATCGACTATCCCACGATATCGAGATCGCTGAAGAAGAATTTGATCTCGTTGGCGGCGTTTTCCGGCGCGTCGGAACCGTGCACCGAATTGGCCTCCATCGACTCGGCAAAATCCTTGCGGATGGTGCCGGGAGCGGCCTTCTCGGGATTGGTGGCGCCCATCACTTCGCGGTTCTTGGCGATGGCGCTCTCGCCTTCCAGCACCTGCACCACCACCGGACCGGAGGTCATGAAGGCGACCAGGCTGCCGTAGAACGGCTTCGAGGCATGGACGGCATAGAACGCCTTGGCCTGCTCCTCGGAGAGGCGGATGCGGCGGCTGGCGATGACCCTGAGGCCCGCCTTCTCGAAGCGCGCGACGATCTCGCCGGTGATGTTCCGGCGGGTTGCATCCGGCTTGATGATGGAAAGCGTGCGCTCGATGGCCATGTCCTGCTCCGTTGTCTCTCGAAATCGCGGGCCTTATAGCCGCGGCCTTTGCGCCGGCGCAAGGCGTGCTAAAAGCGCCCCCATGCTGGTGATCGACAACCTGACGGTCCGCATTGCGGGGCGGACGATCCTGAACGGCGCAAGCGCCACACTTCCGGCCGGCCGCCGCGTCGGCCTGGTCGGGCGCAACGGTTGCGGCAAGTCGACCCTGCTCAAGGTTGTCCAGGGTTTGTTGCACGCCGATGACGGCGAAACCTCGACGCCCAAGGACTGGCGGATCGGCGCCCTGGCGCAGGAGGCGCCGTCGGGCGCGCAGTCGCTGCTCGACACCGTGCTGGCCGCCGACAAGGAGCGCACCCATCTGCTGGTCCGGGCCGAGCACGAGAAGGATCCGCACGCCATTGCCGAGATCCATGCAAGGCTGCACACCATCGATGCCTATTCGGCCCCGGCGCGCGCCGCCGAGATCCTGGCCGGGCTCGGCTTCCCGGCGGAGGAACAACTGCGGCCCTGTTCCGAGTTTTCCGGCGGCTGGCGGATGCGTGTGGCGCTGGCCTCGGTGCTGTTCTCGGCGCCCGATCTTCTCTTGCTCGACGAGCCGACCAACTATCTCGATCTCGAAGGCGTGTTGTGGCTGGAGGACTTCCTCAAGCGCTATCGCGGCAGCGTGGTGATCGTCAGCCATGACCGCGATCTGTTGAACACCGCCGCCGAACTGATCCTGCACCTCGAACACGGCAAGCTGACGCTTTACACCGGCAATTACGACACCTTCGTCGAAACGCGGGCGATGAAACGGGCGCTGGACGAAGCGACATCGAAAAAGGTGGAGGCGCAGCGAAAGCACCTGCAGAGCTTCGTCGACCGCTTCCGCTACAAGGCCTCCAAGGCGACGCAGGCGCAGAGCCGCATCAAGATGCTGGAGCGGCTGCAGGCGATCGACGTGCCGATGGACGAGCATGTGGCGCCGATCCGCCTGCCCCAGCCCGAGGCCGCGAGTCCTCCGCTCATCACGCTCGATCGCGTGGCGGCGGGCTATGGCGACAAGATCGTGCTTTCGGGTATGTCG
>JBJKRM010000026.1:0-3232 GCA_046704685.1 Rhizomicrobium sp. | reverse complement strand
GCGCAGCGTTTGCCGGCCGTAGCCCCGCGGAGGCGGAATGGGAGACGTCCCGTTCCGCCTTTGGCATTCGGGACCTCAGTATTCGGTTATTGCACGCGGAGTCGCGGAGACACGGAGGTGAAAACTGGCACACCCGCTCCGCGCCTCCGCGTGAACATTTCTTCTTTGAAGCTTCCCGGGTCTCCCCCACGCAAAAAAAGAGGGAAGGCGCCTCTGCCTTCCCTCTCTTCCCCATGGCACCTCTGATCCCCCCGGACGAGGTGCCTGCGTGGACCGCTTGGTCAGTTGCCCGTTGTGTAGTGCACGATCTGGGCGTTGTTGCCGATGGACGAGGAGGAGACGCTCACCGTGCCCGCCACGTTCGAGACGTTCGCCGTGGTTCGCGCATTGACGTTCGACAGGTTGGTCTGGGCGTTGTTCACCGGCATGTAGGCGGCGTTGCTGTCGGCCTCGAAGGTGTTGCCGACTGCCGAATTGGCCAAGCCGAAGCTGCCGCCGATATTGTTGGCATCGACATAGGCGTTGGCGCTGGGATCCTGCGCCGCGCAGACCTGCTTCGAGTTCACCGCGGTCACCGCCGGATCGGTCGAGACGCCGGCCGAGTTGCACACCGCCTGGTTCTGGATGCCGACGCTGCCGGCGATGTTGGTGGTGCGGGCACCGAGATTGGAACTGATGTCCACGCTCGAGACATACTGGTTGTTGTTGACATGCGTGTCGTTCATCGTGGTGATGTCGACGGCATTGCCGGCGGCCACAGACTGCGCACCCACATCGCTGCCCACATTGTTGACCACGGTCTGCAGCGTCGAAATCGAGGTGTGCAGCGAGACTTGACCGTTCAGGATCTGGCTGCCGCTACTGGAGCTGTCCGCGAAGGCTGGGCTCAGCATCAGCGTCGTCATGAGCGCCGAGCCAGCGATAAGGCTCCTGGCGAGATTTTTCATAATACTTCTCCTGGTTCACGGCTGTGTATTGGGGGCCTTTGTGGTGGTCGGCCAGCGGGTCGGCGTCGGTATTGAGTCCGCCACCGCAGGCATTCGGCGGAACGTGGTACAGGCGGCTCATCATCTCGAGCACGGCGCGCTCGATGGTCGAGCGGACGGCCAGCTGGATCGGCTCCAGGGCGCTCTCGCCAAGCGAGGCGTCGAAGAAGGTCTGGCCGAGGAAGTCGAACACGCCGGCCGAGATCTGACGGCCGATGATCTGCTTCTGGTAGGAGACCACGTCGACGACCTGCAGGGTGGTGGTGTCCACCAGGCGGAGGTCGATGGCGATGTTCATCACATACATCGAGGCGCCGGCGGTGCCCTTCAAGGCGTCGGTGGCGGTACCGCCGCCGTCGCCATTGGCGCCGATCGAGCGGATGTTGAAGTTGAGCTCGGTGATGCCGCCGACCAGGTAGTAGTCGGAACCGGGGATCGAGCCGGCCAGGATCTTGCGGTAGTCGCCGGGACGGTTGTCGTCGGAGATGAGCTTGTTGTTGGCGTATTTCAGCTCCATCTCGGCGACCGAGGTGTCGAAGCGCTCCACCAGGGGAACGCCGGCCTTGCTCAGGGCGGTCATCGCCATCAGGGCCGCGCCCTGGGTGATCTTGCGCCCGGAATTGTCGCTCTCGGTCTTGCCGGTGTAGTCGGCGATCTGTCCCACGGCGATGCGATAGGGGCGCTCGGCCGTGTAGCGGCTGAGGCAGCGCAGGGCGGCGGAATAGGGCGTCTCATCGCTGATCACCGGCGAGCCGCCGATTGGCGTGGTGTAAGTTCCGTTGGCCATGGGGATCGGGCTGACACAGCCGCCGAGGGCCATGGCGGCCAGGGCGACGGCCAGCGTGCGATAGAGATAGGTGCGTCCGCGGGGGGTCATTGAGCGGTGCTCCCGTTGAGGTTGACCGAGGCGTTCTGGTTGCCGTTGTTGGTTTGGGTCGAGTTGACGACGACGGTGTTGTTGTTGCCGACGGTGACGACGTTGAGCGAGTTGCCGATCGCGGTCGCATTGCCGTAGGCCGTGCCGCTCTGGGAGCTCGTGCCCAGCGAGGACAGTGTGCTGGAGCTGATCGTGCCCATCGTCTGCACGCCGGTCTGGCGGCTGAAGGCGGAACTGGTGAACTGGCCGTTGACGACTGTCAGGTTGCCGTTGCCGTCGCGCAGGCTGGGATTGATCGCCTGGTTTTCCTGTCCGGCAACCATGCCATACGGGCTGTTGTAGCTGGCGGCGTTGGAATAGTCGGCCGCTTGGGCCGAGCCCGCCAATGCGGCGGCCACGCCAGCAAACAAAAGGTGCCTGAAACGGTACGGCATAACGAGGCGTCCAAAAGGTCTCGCATGCCATGGAGCAACGGCCGTGCCAGGGTCTGCGGCCTGGTTTTGCGCCAATTCGTGCCATACTGGTACGTGCCGCCTCGCCTGCGGCGGTCCGCGCCCGATTTTGGGTGGGCAGGGCTACAGTCGCGGGTGCATCGTGCCTATATGAGACACGCCCAGACGTCGAATCGGTAAATCACCATGGCCTTTCTGCAGTCCCAGCCGCCGCGCGAGCCCTTTCTTCATGCTCCCGCTGTTGTTCTATGGTTGATCGGGTCCCTCGTGGCCGTTCACCTTGCCGTCACGCTGCTGCCGATCCCGGATCAAGTGGTCTGGTGGTTCGCTTTCGTGCCGGCGCGCTATGCCGAAGGAGCCGGGCTGGCGGCATTAACGGTACCCTTGATCAGTCACATGTTCCTGCATGCCAATTTCGTGCATTTGACGGTTAACTGTCTTTGGCTTCTGGCCTTCGGTCCCATCGTGGCACGGCGCTATGGCGCAGTGCCGTTTCTCTCCTTCTTTCTTATCTGCGGGGTGGCTGGAGCGCTGGCGTATCTGTTTCTCAATTGGGGGTCGCCGGTGGCGGTGATCGGAGCCTCGG
Organism: Rhizomicrobium sp.; assembly: GCA_046704685.1. Lineage (GTDB taxonomy): Bacteria > Pseudomonadota > Alphaproteobacteria > Micropepsales > Micropepsaceae > Rhizomicrobium. The sequence continues at coordinate 331 of JBJKRM010000026.1, read as the reverse complement.
GTGCTATATCCGGCCTGATGGCCGCCGGGCTTCGCATGCTGCGCTGGCCAGGCGTGCCGGCAGGAGGCCGTCTGGCCCCGCTGTTGTGCCGTCCCATCCTCTTGTTCAGCGCCGTCTGGATCGTGACCAATCTCCTGTTCGGCATGACCGGGCTGGGAATGAGCCTGGCCGGCGGGCAGATCGCCTGGCAGGCGCATATGGGGGGATACATCTGCGGGTTGTTCGGCATCGATATCGTCGAGCGCCTTCATCTCCGCCGCGCAAGGCCGATCGCCGCCGGCTGAGCGCGTGCGGATCGTTTTGTTGCCTCTTCTACGAAGCAGGATCAGGT
>JBJKRM010000025.1:0-5310 GCA_046704685.1 Rhizomicrobium sp. | reverse complement strand
CCTTAGCGAAGCCCACCGCTTGTTCCGGTGGCCGAGTCCGGCGAAGGCAAGCAGCGCAGCCGCGAGAAGCACCAGCGACGACGGTTCGGGAACGTTGGAGCTTGGTACCTGGGTGGTGAACGTGCCGGAGCCGATCTGCTGTCCGGTGGAGAAGGCGACGACTTTGAGATTTTGGCCGGGCGTCACGAACAGCCCGTTATTGAGTACGTCTTGATAGAGTGTGTAGAACCCGTCGTTGTTGAAGACGTCCGGGTTCAGGTCCACCTGGTTGGCGATGTCGTTGATTATCGTGCTTTCGGTGACACCCGGAAACAGGGTCGAGAAATCTTGGCCGATCTGGCCGGCGCTGAAGTTGCCGAGCATCGCCAGATGCATGGTCGACGGATTGCTGTCGGTCGGAAGACCGGTGACGATGCCGAATGTAAACGCCGAAGCGACCGGTGCGAATCCTGATATTCCGGAGGGCCACAGCTGAGTCATCGTGCTGGTGCCGGGGGCCAACGGGCCGACGTAGTATTGCCAGCCCTGGCTGCCGGTCGTCTCCACATCGTAGAACACCATATTCGAGACGCTGCCCACGCCCTCATCAAGCGTGACGTTGAAATTCAACGCCTCGTAGCCTGCGGGAATAACGGTGGCTTCGGCCGGCAAGAGTGTGGCTAGGGGCAATAGCAGGGCCATCGCTAGGCTGGCGGTGCGAAACTTCATGACTGGTCTCTCCATGGTCGGGTGCGCTCAATGGCAGATGCAGCTTGCATGCCACCGTTGCGAAGTCAGGCAAGTGCCGGAAAATCAGAGCGTTATGCCGAAGCCCGGCGGCTGGCCGCACGGCGTTGTCGTGTGTCTTGTCACTATCATTTGATAGTGTCGGGCGGCGGGTGCCGATTCCGCAAGAACTTGACGGCAGCGCCACACTAGGGTCCTGCAATCGGTGGTGACACTTGCAATTGGAATCGGGCAATTGGAATCGGGCAATTGATGTCAGGCAATTGAATCTGGGCGATGGAAGCCAGGCGCTGGCCGTCGTCGATGGTATGAGGAAGCAGCCGGTGACCGGCCGTGACGGGGAGCATGATGGATCACTATCACATCTGGTTCGACCTCAAGCCCGGGGTTAAGGACATGGACTTTGCGCGTTCCCTGGCGCGCTACATGGACCATCTCAAGCAACACGGGCTGATCGAGGGCTGGCATCTCACCCGCCGCAAGCTCGGCTTCGGCCCGCGCGATCTCGGGGAATTCCATGCCGTGATGGCAACGAAAAATCTCGCCCAGCTGGATGAGGCCTTTGCCCATGTCGCCTCGCGCCGCGAGCCGGTGGAAGGCGTGCATTTCGACGTCAACAGCCAGGTGCAGAACCTCACCTTCGCGCTTTACCGCGATTTTCCCGATGCCGTGCGCCAGGAAGGTGCGGAAAAATTTTGATCGGCGGCGCCATTGCCTGCCACCTAATGCGCCTCATTCGCAGCAATCCCGGCGCACCGTCCTAAAGTCGGCGCACCGATTCAGGAGGGTTGCATGCGCATGCTATGGGCGGCCGCCTTGGCGGCTTTGATGGTTCCGGCGATGGCACAGGGCTTCGGCGGTTCGAGCGAAAACAGCACGACCACCACGCGTACGACCACCACCAAGACCCAGAACGGCGACACCACGACGACCACGACGACGACGCACACGGAAACCGAATCGTCGGGCGGCGGCTTCGATTTCGGCGGCTTGTTCGGCAACAGCCACCATCACCGCCACCATGCGCTGACGTATGAAAGCGTCGGCGGCCGCTGGAAGATCGGCGAAGCCAATGGCGACAAGACGTGCGATCTCAAGTTGGACAAGACGAAGTTCATCTCGGAATACGGCGCCCACACCGGCGTCGGTTGCCCGGAAGGCTTGTTCGGCGTTTCCAGCTGGATCCTGGCCGGCGACGAGATCCGTCTGCTGTCGCCCGGCGGTTCGGTTCTGGCCAAGCTCTATCCGGCGGGCGAAGGCCGCTGGAACGGCAGGACCAAGGCCGGCCTGGAGATCTTCATGATCCGCAATTGAGTGGCAGGTGCTGGTGCGTTGGCTGCCGTGGCCTTATCTTCGCCACGCAGGCCAGGAACCACCTTTTCATGATCGCCATCCGGCAAGCGCGGCTGCCCGACGACAAGCCGGCCTTCATCGCCTTCATCGAGGCGCTGCAGCAATACGAGGCTGCCTTCGAGACCAACCGGCGTCTGGACGCGACCTATGCCGAAGAGCATTTCGCGGCGCTGATGAAGGACGTCGAGGACGGCACGATCTTTGTCGCCGAGGATGGCGGTTGCCCGGTGGGCTGGGCCGTGGTGCATGAAGAGCGTTCGCCGGTGTTTGTGATCGATGACGAACGGCGCTACGCCAATCTGGCGGAGCTGTTTGTGGCGGCGGCGGCGCGCGGCCGTGGTGCCGGACAGGCGTTGATCGCCGCCTGCGAGGATTGGGCACGGGTTCGTGGATTGGCCACCATCCGCATCAGCCATCTGGCGGAGAACGCCCGGGCTGCGGCGGTCTATGATCGGGCGGACTATGCGCCCTACGCCGTGCAGCGGCGCAAGCGGCTGTGAAGAGGGCGATGAACGGTTATGGGAACGCAAGCGCATTGGAACGCCGTCTATCGTGACAAGAGCGAAACCGAGGTCAGCTGGTTCCAGGAGACACCGGCGCGATCGCTGTCGCTGATCCGGGAGGCGGCGCCTGACAAGGCGGCGGCCGTCATCGATGTCGGCGGCGGGGCCTCGCGGCTGGTCGATGCGCTGCTTGAGGACGGCTATGGCGATCTCACCGTGCTGGATGTATCGGAAGCCGCTCTCACGCGTTCCCAGGCGCGGCTTGGCGCCGCCGCCGATCATGTGCACTGGATCGTCGCCGACATCGCGGCCTGGACCCCGCCTCGCCGCTGGCGCGTCTGGCACGACCGTGCCGTCTTCCATTTCCTCACCGATGCGGCGCGCCAGGACGCTTACATCGCCGCGCTGGAGCAGGGGACCGAAGCCGGCGCCGTGATCATCATCGCCACATTCGCGCCCGACGGACCCGAGCGTTGCAGCGGCCTGCCGGTGCAGCGCTACAGCGCCGACACAATGGCGGCGCGCCTGGGCGTCCATTTTCGTCTGATGGGACAGGAGCGCGAGCAACACCGCACCCCTTGGGGCGCGCAGCAGACCTTCCAATATGCCGTGTTCGAACGCGTCTGAATTCCCACGTCACAAAAATACTGTCATCCCCGGCCGACCCTCCGGAGCTGCGAAGCAGCGCAAGGCAATTGCCTTCCCATCACCGAAAGCCTGCAATTCCGGCGCATCAAACATACCTTGTCATCCCGGCCGCGCCCGGGGTGATGGCTTCGTCTGGCACTTGGGCGTGAGCCGCGGCCTCACACCCTGCGCCGCCGGCGCACCGTCACGGTGAGTGTCGCCGGGCGGGCCGGCACCGTCGCCGCATAGGCCTGGCGCGCGATGCAGAACGGGCTGAGCCGGAACAGTTGCGCACGCATGTCGGCCTTGGCGTTGTTGCAGGCTTCGCACGCCGCCACCGTGTTGCTTTCGCTGTCACGGCCGCCCTGCGCGATCGGCACGACATGGTCGAGCGTTGCCCGCCGGTCCGCCTTGCCGCGCGACGGCGGCAGGAACATCGCGATGCCGCAATAGGCGCAGCGGCCGTTCTGGCGCTCCATATGCCGGACCAGCCAGTTGCGCTCGGCCGGTTTGTTGCGCGTCGGACGCAGTGCCTTGGCCGCCTGGTGCACCAGCTGCTTCTTCAGCGCCTGCTGCATGCGCCCTTTGCTTGACCCGAAAGAATTTCGATTGCGTGCCATGGCGAAGACGCTAGCGGAACAGATCCAGCGGCACCGCATTCGCCATGGCGGTGTCGCCGGCCGCCGACGGGTGCAGGTGATCGCCGGAATCGTAAGCCGGCAGCATCTGGCCTGGTGCTGCGGGGTCCTCGACCGCGCGGTCGAAATCGATCACGCCGTCGAACACCGTGTTGCGGCGGATCCAGGCATTGATCGCCTGTCGCTCGACGTCCTTCTTTTTGGAGTAGTAGTTCTTGATCGTCGTCACCGCGAAGGGCGTCAGGGTCGCGGCATAAATCTGGATGTGCCGCTCATGGGCGCGTTCGGCCAGCTGCACCAGGCCGTGCTCGATGGCCTTGGCCGAGACGAACTCCTTGTCGTTGACGCCTTTCACCACCTGGCCGATATCGTTGATGCCGATCAGGACGATCACCGCCTTCACATTCGGCTGGGCCAGCACATCGCGGTCGAACCGCGCCAGTCCCGCCACGCGGAACGGCGCCCATTGGCCGTTGTGCAAGAGGCGGTTGCCGCTGATGCCGCCATTGACCACCGCCAAGGGGAGACCGGCGGCCGCAAAGCGTGTCGCCAACTGGTCCGGCCAGGTGGTGTTGCTGTCGGGTTTCAGCCGATAACCGTCGGTGATCGAATCGCCGAACGCGATGACCGTCTGACTCGCAGGGGAGTGCGCCACCTCGACCTCGCTGAGCCACAGCCAGTCCTGGCCGGTCGGCAGGGTGGTCTCCGCCGGCAAGGTTACGGCGTTCACCACATTGCCCGGCGCGGCGTACACCGCATCGCGCTGCGTGCCATGCACCGTGTCCGCCGGCGTCGGCGCGGCCACATAGAGGCTGACCGCCAGATCGGCCCGGGCCGGGACGTCGAAGGCCAAGGGATCGCTGAGGACGTAAGCGCCCGGCGCCACCGTGACGTCGCTCTGACCGGCAAAGGTCACCGGCGCCGATGACCCGGCGATGATGGCGCTGCCCGAGGCGCGCCGCGCCACCGCCTCGGCATCGATGTGCAACGGCTGGGTGCCATAGGCATTGGACAAGCGGATGCGCACGTCGTGCCCGCCCGCGCTGGTATGGACGATCTGGCGCACGGTGACGTCCGAAAGCGTCGGCACCGGATCGGCGTTGGGCGCCGGACTGGCGCACCAGGTCGGCACCCAGTGGAAATCCGTTTGCGTCATGGCCGCGGCGGGCGGCGCCGCGCCGGCCGTATCGAGCGGCATCTGCGTCGCTTGAGTGTGACCGGCGTAAACCGGAGTCGACAGGCTGGCGAATAGAGCGAGCACGCCAAGCGTCAGTCCTGCGCGCCGCAACCGTGCAAAATCCGCCATCCGTGATCACTCCCCTGTCGTCGCCGGTCCGTTAAAGCACAAAATAGGGGGACAGGAGCAATATTCCCCAATTCCGTTGCCGGGCATATTCCGATTTTTTGGCAGCGAAGAAGCCCGAATGGGGCATGGTGCTCCTGCCGCTCGATTCGTACTAAGT
>JBJKRM010000024.1:0-3375 GCA_046704685.1 Rhizomicrobium sp. | reverse complement strand
TTTTGAGAACGGTCTCTCCCAGCATGGAGCAATCGGTCGGCACGTCGCGCCAGCCGAGCAGCACCTGCCCTTCGAATTTGAGGAAGCGCTCGAACTGGCCGACCGCGATGGTGCGCGCCTCCTCGTCCCGCGGCAGGAAGCACATGGCGACGGCGTAGCGTCCCGGCTCGGGCAACGTCACACCGGCATTGGCCGCCCAATCACGGAACAGGTCATCGGGCATCTGGATCATGATGCCGGCGCCGTCGCCGACCAACGGGTCCGCGCCCACCGCACCGCGATGGTCCAGATTCATCAGAATCTGCAGTCCACTGGCGACGACATCGTGGGACTTCAAACCCTTGATGTTCGCGATAAATCCAACGCCACACGCATCGTGCTCGAGGCGTGGGTCATAGAGGCCTTGTTGCGGCGGCAGCGCCATTTGCCCTTATCCATTCGGTGAGCCGGAGAACGGGGATTATCCCCGGACTGCTTCTGCACACATAAGCCAACCGGCGCAATTGGGAAATGGCGCAGGAGTGACGCAGTTTGGAATTTAGTTGTGGCAAAACCATAGGGTTACACCCCGCCCCCTATTCACGAATCACGCCTGTAAAACCCGGGGCATCCCACTGCACCGGTCGCCGCTGGGAGCCCCGCATGGCCGCCTTTGGTTATCCCATTGGCAACGCAGAGGGAAAAATGGAACGGACCAGGATCGTGTGACAGAGGCGGCTGGCGCGTTGGCCGGCGATCCGAAGCGGCGGACAAGGCCGACATGGTTAAGGCAAGGCCGAAGATGGCGCTCGTAAAATCAAGGACGAAATCCGCCGGAACAAGGACGGATCAGCGGATCGAACACGGCATCGTTGCCGACGAACACATGCACCACCCGATCTGCGAGCGGCGGGACACACCATCGCCGGCCGAAACCGGATCACTTCGGCTTTCGCCAACGCGTTTGTCGCGAGGGTCATCGACCGGCGCTGCGAGATTCGCCGCCGCGCATGATTCGAGTCAACACTCCGCAGGCGGAACTGTCTGTTGCATTGCCATACAACCTGAAATTTATGGTGCGAACACGGAGCCGCCGCGATATTCGCGATGTTGCCTGTGCAACTGTGGAACGGCCGCCTTTGGTCGTTCAAATGGGGGAATGCGTCCGCGGAACCGGAACCCCGGCGCTCCATTGCACGTTTGAAATGAACCTCGTTCCACTGGTGCTGATGCATGGTCAATCTGGCTAGCGTTTTGCGTCCCGATCCCGAAGAGAGGAAGCCATCCGTCCTGATTGCGGAGGACGAGCCGATCATCCGCTTGGCGCTCTCCGACTATCTGCAGGATTGCGGTTTCACCGTCTTGAGCGTGGGCGATGCCGCCGAGGCCATGGCGGTTATCGAGGAGAAGAGCTTCGAGATCGACGTCGTGCTGACCGATGTGCGCATGCCTGGCGACATGAACGGTTTCGCCCTGGCGCGCTGGATCCGCCAGCGCTGGCCGCAACTGCCGGTCCTGATCACGACGGGCGACAAGATCAAGACGGAGACGGTCGCCGATCTGTGCGGCAAGAACCCGATCATCGAAAAGCCGCACGACTTCAAGCAGGTTCAAGCGCGCCTCCGCGCCGCCATCGACGCCGCCAAGGCGTAGCGCAGAGATACCGGACGTCGCCAGTAAGGCGGTCCAATTCCGCCATCACCCCCACCGGCTGGCAACGGCTGCCGGAAGGAACACCGCCGCCGGAGCGGCCTCGAAATCGCGAGGAGCTTCAGAAGTTTGGGGAGTGGTGCCCAGGGGCGGATTTGAACCACCGACACGCGGATTTTCAGTCCGCTGCTCTACCAACTGAGCTACCTGGGCGGGGACCGGTCTTGTAGGCAAGCGGGCGGCGTCTGTCCAGCCTAACCCGCCGCTCTTGTTAAGCACTTCGCCGCGGTCCCGGCCGGAAGCCCTTCGCCGCGGCCAGGGCACCCCGACCGCGGCGAAAAACCGGACGCCGGCTCAGAGGTGATAGCTCAGCTCGAATCCGATCAAGGTCACGGCCATGTTCACCGACCCCGTCAGATTGCCGCGCAGGGCGTTGCCCGTGTCGGTCTGGCTGAGGGCGATCTCCCCCTTCTGGGCGATCAGATGGGCGATGGAGAAGTCCACGTCCATGTGGTCGGTCAGCCGGTAGCCGACGCCGCCGCTGATCCAGTAGCGGCTGCCGTCCGGGATGCCGGGCGTGCGGAAGCGGTCGACGGTGGGCGTTTCGTCATAGGCGGTGCCCAGACGCAACGTCCAGTCCTGGTCCGGCTTGTACTCGACGCCCACCGAACCGTACCAGCTGTTCTTCCAGTTCATGATGCTGACGTCGTCGGGCTGAACCGGATTGCTGGAATGCACGGTCAGGTTCTGGAAGGAGTCCCATCCGGTGTAGTCGCCGCCGATCAGGACCGCGAGCCGGTCCGTCGCCTGCCACCGGGCACCGAAGGTGACGACATAGGGCGTGGTGAAGTCCGCGGTCGCCGCCCCGTTGGTGAACATCGTGGTGGCGGCCTTCAGATAGGCCCCGATACCGGCCTGATCGAGCGTGAAGGTTTCGGTGCCTTTCAACGTGTTCTTGATCTCGGAGCGATAGGAGACGCCGAGCGACAAGTCCGGCATCGGCTTCCATTCGGCGCCGATGATGAAGCCCTCTCCCCAATGCTGCGCCTTCAACGCGACCGTGCCGTCCATCGCGCCGGGCACCGCGCCCGGCATGCTGTTGGCCATGCCGATGGTGCCGAAATCGATCGCCTTGGTCAGCGTGCCCTTGATGTATTGCAGCTGGAAGCCGACACCGATGGTGAATTGCGGCACCGGTTGCCAGCCGATCATCGGCGTGAAATTGAAGCTCTTCACGTCGCTCTTCATGTTGTAGTAGCGCGTCACCGCGTTGCTGTAATCGGTGATCATGCCCCACGGCGAGGTGGCGGTGAAACCGACGATGAACTGGTCGCTGAGCCGGTAGCGCACCGCCAACGCCGGGATCAGCGCGGTGTTCACGATGCCTTTCGGGTGGGTGTCGCCACTCACTGTTGCCGGCGGCAATAGCGGGCTCAATTGTGTCGTGGTGGCTGAGAAGGTCCCATCGGTTTGCGGCAGCAGTCCGGTGGCGCTCGCCGAGATGTCGAAGGTGCCGACATCGCCGAGCAGGCCGGGATTGAAGCTGAGCGCCGAGGCGTGCGAACCGTTCGCGGCCACACCGGCATAAGATACCCCTAGCGAACTGGCGCTGGATTCCCGCAGGCCGAAACCGCTGGCCAGCGCGGAAGACGAAAGAAATAAAGACGCAAGAATGACTGTCACGGCCGTGCGGCGCATGGCATCCCCTCATTGGTACGTTTCCCCAGCGCCAATATTATCGTGAGG
>JBJKRM010000023.1:0-2707 GCA_046704685.1 Rhizomicrobium sp. | reverse complement strand
TGGCGACGGCGGCGGCACGCGCGGCGAGGATATGGCGACGGATTCGGTGCTGGTGGCGCGCGCCATGGGGCCCGCCGAGTTGCTCGACTATCGCCGCGACCGTCTGGTGGCCCTGGTGCTGGAGGAGGCCGCCACCACCTCGCACGTCGCCATCGTGGCCCGCGCCATGGGCCTGCCATTGGTCGGCGGAGCCGAAGGCATCACCGATGCCGCACGCGCCGGCGATCTGATCGCCGTGGACGGCGAGAGCGGCGAGACGCATCTGCGTCCGGCGCCGGATGTCGTCAAAGCCTTCGAGGCCAAGCGCGTGATGCGCGAGCACCGCGCGGCGCAGTTCGCCTCGATCCGCGATCTCCCCGCCGAGACCAAGGACGGCATCAAGATCCGCCTCATGATGAATGCGGGCCTCCAGTTCGACATGCCGCATCTTCAGGAATCCGGGGCGGACGGCATCGGCCTGTTCCGCACCGAGATTCAGTTCATGGTGGGCGAGGCCATGCCCAAACTGGCCGATCAGGCCGAGTTCTATCGTGAAGTGCTGGATGCGGCGGGCGACAAGCCGGTGGTCTTCCGCACCTTGGATCTCGGCGGCGACAAGGTGCTGCCTTATGGCCGCTGGGAACGCGAGGAGAACCCGGCCATGGGCTGGCGGGCGATTCGAATCGCGCTCGATCGGCCGGCCCTGTTGCGCTACCAGGTCCGGGCGCTGTTGGCCGCTGCGGCGGGCAAGGTGCTGCGAATCCTGCTGCCGATGATCAGCTCCGTGGCGGAATTCAATGCGGCGCGGGCCTTGGTCGATCGCGAGATCGAGCGTGCCAGGCTGCTGGGCCATCGCCAGCCCCGCCAGGTGCTGGTCGGGGCCATGCTGGAGGTGCCGGCCCTGGTCTTCATGCTGCCGCAGCTCCTGCGCAGCGCCGATTTCGTGTCGATCGGTTCCAATGACCTGCTGTCCTTCGCTTTTGCGGTGGACCGGACCAATCCCAAGCTCTACCGGCGCTACGACATGCTGAATCCGGCGGCCTTCGCGCTGGTCCAGCAGATTGTGCGCAGTGCCGCCGACAGTGGCGGCGAAGTCTCGCTTTGCGGCGAGATGGCCGGCCGGCCCTTGGACGCTATGGCATTGATCGGACTGGGACTTCGGACACTGTCGATGTCCCCTGGCAACATCGGTCCGGTGAAGATGATGATCCGCAGCTTGAACTGCAGCGAGGTCACCCAATACGTGGAAAGGCTATGCGGGCGGACCGATCATTCGCTGCGCAGCCGGTTGGCGGCATTCGCTGCCGAGCGTGGCGTGGTGTTGCGCTGAAATCAGCGGCAAATTCATTGGCGAATCACCCAATTGGGCAGCGGTCGCGGGCCGATTTTGCGGTCTGCGGGAGCACCGCCGCGTGAAGCTTCTGTCAAACTCGTGCAGCACAATAGACAGAATGCCAACCGCGGAATTATCAACAGGGTTGGCGGCCGCTCCCCGGAGGTCACCGTGGCAAGTTGTGGAGAGTACTTGTACTTACTGGAGAATCTGGTGATTTCCGTGGCTTGGCTGCTGGAATTAAGTTACTAATGGAAGCAACAGGATAGTGGCTTTTGCGCTCCCTTGGGGGGGCGCTGTTCAGGTACGTATTACGCGATGACCAAAGTCACCCGGCTCACCTTGGACGAAGAAGGCGGTCTCGACCGCCGGCGCATTCACCTGCGCGAGATTTCCGGTGATCTGGACGCCCCCCTCGATACCGTCGGGCAGGACCTGCACGCCGCCCGGTTGCGGCGCGGCGATGACCTGGCCACCGTCTCGCGGGCCTTGAAGATCCGCAAGGATCATCTCGAGGCGCTGGAGGAGGATCGCATCGAGGCGCTGCCGGGGCGCACCTACGCGGTCGGCTTTATCCGTTCGTATGCGGATTATCTTGGCCTCGATCCCGTTCAATGCGTCGAGCGCTTCAAGGCGGAAATCGCCGGCCGCTCCGACACCAACACCCCCACCATCACGGTGATCGATGAGGATGCCGAGCGGCGCATGCCGCACGGCTGGAAGATCATCGCCGGAGTGGTGCTGCTGCTTGTGATCTACGGCGCCTACCAGCTTGCGGCGTCGGTCGACCGTCAGCTCAGCGAGCAGACGGTTGCTCCGCCGCCCCCGGTGCAGAAGCAGGCAGCTGTGCGGCCGTCGCCGCCGCTTCATCTCAAGGTCACCGGACCGCTCACCAGTCCGCTCGACACCAGCCTGCCGTTTGGCGACAACCTTGGCGGCAAGCAGGCAAATGCAGGATCGGGCTCCTCGGCGCAGCCCGCCGTGACGCTGACCAATCCGCTTCGCTCCACCACCACCGGCGTGCAGCCCTCGGGCGTCTCGGTGCCGTCGCGGCAGGGCGTGACCTACGGCCTCGGCAACAAGGGCGCCCGCGTCGTGCTGCATATGCGCGCCACGGCCCGCGTTCTGGTGCAGGGCCCTGATGGCATGGTCTACATCAACCGCACCTTGAAGCCTGGCGACAGCTATCAGGTGCCGAATTTGGTGGGTCTGGCATTAACCACATCCAATGCAGGGGCAGTGGAAGTGGACCTCGACGGCCAGCCGATGGGGGTATTGGGGCGGAACCAGCAAACTGCAGAGGCAGTATCACTCGATCCACAGTCGCTTTTTGATCGTTAATATGGTAACAACCGCTGACAGGCCGTTGTTGAAAAGGGTGGCATGAGCGTTGCT
>JBJKRM010000022.1:0-7806 GCA_046704685.1 Rhizomicrobium sp. | reverse complement strand
AAGTAGACCTACGGACCCACGGAAGCGATTAATAGCTTCGCAAGCGCGACTTCATATTCTTTCAGAAGTTGCAGACTTGCGGGATGTATACTTTTGACTGTTGGCGGAAGTTCCGTTTCACGGCGACAGACCCCTTCCGCCAAACTGGCGAAGGGTAGCGGCAGCGCGAATATCGTCGGCCTGAGCACGATCAAGCGTGAGGCAGGGGATCGCTGGGAAAAGATGCGCGAAGCCGTGTGCACCCGACTGGAGGCGATGTTTCGTCAACGTCTGGGATCTGCCGACTTCTTTGTTCCCGTCGATGAAACGGCGTATCTGGTCGTAATGCCGTCATCCACGCCGGAGGAAGGGCAGGTCTGCTGTTTGCGGATATCATACGATCTGCACCAGAGCTTGTTGGGATCGTGCGGTGTCGAATATGTGGAGATCGCACGTGCCGACCCGGTCGGTGATGACACGCTCGAACTGTGCCCATTGTCCCGCAGCGCTATCCAGCAGTTGGCCGACGAGGTGGGATTGGTCTTTGCCTCCACGGGAAGTGGAAGTTTCGATGACGAGCCGGTAGCTGTGCAACCTGCACCGAGTCAAGCGGCGCACAAGCTTCCTAACGACATCGACCTCAGCTTCCATCCGGTCTGGGATGCGCAATACCAGGTTATCAGGGCTTACCGTTGCGCGGTGCAGCGCAAATATCTGGGATCGGTGACCCAAAGCCCGGTGGATGACGCCCGCGAACTGACGCAGATCACCTTGGGGACGTTGGATCACGTGTCGGAGGTTTTGCACAGTCATCTGCAGCGCAATGAGCGCTTCATCGTCAATGCGCCTGTCTCGTATGCAGCGTTGACCTCGCCGCTGGCGCGCATGGAGTTCACTGCGGCGTGCCGCCGTTTGTCATGCAGTCTTCGTCCGCATCTCGTTTTCAACATCGAAGATCTTCCGGTTGGCGCTCCGCAAAGCCGTATCGTCGAGCTGGTCACGACGCTGGTGCCGTTCTGCCGGGCGGTGATTGTCACGGTCCCTTGGAGGGAGCGCCAGCTCGACATCTATCGCGTAATAGGTCTGAAGGCCATCGGGTTGGGCCTTGATCGGGTGCCCCAATGCATGGCGATGTCCGAGATCGAACGATTGTGCCGTTACGCGGCGCGCAACCGCTTGGTTGTGTTTCTCGACGAGGTACAAAACCTTGACGTGCTTCGGGGCGCGCTGGACGCCGGCGTGATGTGGCTGTCCGGTCCCGCCATCGCGCCGCCGACCTTGGAGCCGGGTCCGCTGGTGCGCCTAGAGCGAGATGTCCTTTTCCGTACTGTGGCAGCCTGACATGTCGGACACGACGACACAGCTTGAGAACAGGGAATGTACCGGACTCAACGGCCATCCAGATCTGGCCAAGTTTATCGATTATTGCTCTCAATTGGCCGGCGATGGCCGGCTGCCGCATCGTGATGACTTTCGCGCCTCGCAGGTGCGGTGGATGTTCGGTCATCTCTACTTGGTCGATGTGATGGAGCAGGGCGCCGATTATCGCTGCCGCCTGTGGGGTCAGTTCTGGGAAACGATATTCGGTATCAACATGCGCGAACGGTGCTTGAGTGATCTGGAGCAGGGCGGGCATGTTTTGCATCTGCGATTCGAATACGCCGCCATCCTTGCGGACGGCAAAGCCCGTTTTCGGGCCGGGCGCGTGGTCTGGCCCGACGACAGGAGCATGGGATTCGCGCGCGTGATCGTGCCGTTTACCGGCAATGGTGGAAACATCTCGATGCTGGCGTGTGGTGGCACCAGCGAGATGTCCCCCGCCGACCTGGTGTTCTTCAAGGGCTTGGGAATACCGAGCTTCTCGTATGATGGGCCAGCGCAAGTGATCGAATCAAAGCCCGGCTAACCCACGTCAAGCCTGTGTAACTTGCCCGTACCGCCGGCTGGGGTGTATCAACCCGGGGTGTGTTCCCTTAGTCCGTGAAACCCCGGCAGGACCCGTGACAGCCAGAAACAAAATCTTCGCAATCGTCGTCGGCGCTATCTTTGTTGCGCTGATCGTTTTTCGCCTCATCGCCGGTTTCCTGGTTGATTGGAGTTGGTTCGACTCGCTCGGCTTCTCCAGCGTGTTCTGGACCACGGTCATCGCGAAGGTAGCCGTGTTCGCGGTTGTCGCCCTGGTGACGGCTGCAGTCCTGTATATCAACGGCGCCGTGGCGCAGAGGCTATCCGGCTTTCACCGCGCGCTGCCGGTGGTCCAGTCGCCGTGGCACAACATCGAGGGGCTTACACCGCCCGCCGCCCTCGAGCGCCTCTACCGTAACTTTCCCTGGCGCCTCCTCATCGTCGTTGCAGCGCTGGCAATCGCGCTATTGGTTGCGACATCCGAGGTCGGCCGATGGGGCATGGTGTTGCGGTACATCCACCAGGTGCCGTATGGCCAGAACGATCCGATGTTCGGCCGGGACATCAGCTTCTACCTGTTCTCGCTGCCCGCCTATGTCGCTTTGAAGGACTGGCTTTTGTTCACCTTGGTGGTGTCCGGTTTCTTTGCGGCGGCGCTTTACTGGGTCCATGGTGCGATCGCGTTCGACCAGCAGCGCCGTTTTGTGGCTCCTGTTGTGGTGGCGCACGCATCGGTGCTCTTGGCCGTCTATCTTGTCGTAAAGGCGGTTGGTTACTGGCTTGATCGTTTCTTGCTGGTCTATGGCGACAATGGTGTGGTGGTCGGTGCGAGTTACACCGACGTCCATCTCCAACTCCCCATCCTGTGGCTGCTGCTGGCTCTGTCTCTGGCTGGCGCCGCTCTGTGCTTCGCCAATCTGCGATTCAGAACTTTGAAGTTCCCGCTGATCGCCGCGGCTTCCCTCTTCGTGGTTTCCGTCTTCGTTGCGCCCTTGGCGGCCACCCTTTTCGAGCGCATCTTCGTCAAACCGAACGAGCTGCAGCTCGAGGTTCCTTACATCGCGCGCAACATCGCTATGACGCGTGAGGCGTATAATCTGAACGATATTGTGGTGAAGCCGTACCCGGTCAATGAGAAGCTCACCTATGCTTCGCTGCAGAACAACCGTGCCACGATCGACAACATCCGGCTGTGGGACTACCACCCCGACTTGTCGAGATACTCCCAGCTCCAGGAAATCCCCACCTACTACAAGTTCCACGTCGCTGACGTCGACCGCTATTGGCTCAACGGCAAGTATCAGCAAGTGATGACCTCGGCGCGCGAGCTGGACACCTCCAAACTCTCGACCAACGCCCAGACCTGGGTGAACCTGCACGTGCTCTATACCCACGGCAATGGCGTGGTGATGTCACCGGTGACGAAGACCACGCCTGAGGGTCTTCCGGTCCTCTATGAGCAGGACATCCCTCCGGTCTCCACGGGGGGGCCGAAGCTGGTCCAGCCCCGTATCTATTTTGGTGAGTCGGCGGACTCCTACATCATCGTGAAGGGGTCGACGCCAGAGTTTGACTATCCCAAGGGCAACAAGAACGTCTACACAGAATACAGCGGCGCTGACGGCGTGCCGATCGGCGGTTTGGGCGACCGCGCCCTGTTTGCCTATTACTTTGGCGACATCAACATCCTGCTCAGCAAGTACATCACGTCCGACAGCCGCATCATCTTCCGCCGCAACATCCAGCAGCGCATCAATAAGATCGCGCCCTTCCTGCGCCTGGATCATGATCCCTATATCGTTGTGTCGGGGGGGCGACTGTACTGGATCCAGGACGCCTACACCGTTTCGCGTTTCTTCCCCTATTCGAAGGCATTCGGCGACGGATCGGAAAACTATATCCGCAATTCCGTGAAGATCGTGGTCGACGCCTATAACGGTACCGTATCGTTCTATGTCGCCGATCCGGCCGATCCGGTGGTGCGCACCTATAGTCGGATATTTCCCGGTCTGTTTCAGCCGATGCGCGACATGCCCCGGGATCTACACCGCCATATCCGTTATCCAGAGGATCTTTTTACCATCCAGGCGCAGATGTACCGCGCCTATCACATGGATGCGCCTGAAGTGTTCTACAATCGTGAGGACCTCTGGCAGTTCCCGCGGCGGCCCACTTCCGATGGCGAGAATGGCGACACCCGGATGGAGCCCTATTTCATCAACATGCGGCTGCCTGACGAAAAGCAGACCGAGTTCGTTCTGATGCTGCCAATGGTGCCGAGCCATCGCGAGAACATGATCGCCTGGCTGGCGGCGCGCTGCGACGAGCCGGATTACGGCAAGTTGATCGTCTACACCTTTCCAAAGGAGAAACTCGTCTACGGTCCTTACCAGATCAACGCGCTGATCAACCAGAACACCGAGGTTTCGCAGCAGATCTCGCTGTGGAACCAGATGGGGTCGCGCGTTATCCACGGCAATCTCTTGGTGGTCCCGATCGACAACTCGCTCCTCTATGTCATGCCGCTCTATCTGCGCGCCTCTTCGGGGCAGTTGCCCGAGTTGAAGCGCGTCATCGCCGTGTACGGCGGCAAGGTGGTAATGGAGCATACGTTATCGTCTGCGCTTGCCACCTTGTTCCAGGCGCCGGAAGGCGCTGCGGCAACCGCGCCCGCCGCTGAGGAGACTTCGGCGGTTGCCGCACCCGGTCTGGCTGTGCCGATGTCCGCCGCCGCCCGCGGCGCGCTCGATCACTACAACAAGGCCCTCGCCAAGTTGAAGTCGGGTGACTGGGCGGGGTTTGGTGCCGAACTGGATGCGATGAAACCGTTGTTGGAGGACCTGAACAAGGGCAAGCGACAGCACTAACGGTTGGCTGGCCTGACTGCGTTCGTCCGCATCACCAGCTGCGCGGCGAAGGCCGGTTTGTCCTCGCCGGAGCGGCGGCCCTGGTATTGGCGCACCAGCCGTCCGTCCGCCGCGGTCTCAATCCCGCTTGCTTCGACCATGACGGTGTCGCCGAGACCGGTTTCGGCCAGGAAGTTCGCCTCGTATTCCTCTATCCGGAAACTCGCGTAGTCCTCGGGCGTCATGGTATCGGTGATCCACTGGGCATAGCGCGTGTTGTTGACATGTCCGTTGACGTCGAGATCGCTGTTGCGCACCTGGAAGGTGGTGAGCGGATTGAAATCGCCGCGCAGCGGAATCCGTTCTGCGGCGATGGAGAGGAAGCCGTCGGTACGGCAGATCAGCGCGAACTTCACGCGGTCGAGCTTCTGCGGCCTGCGGGTGTTCCAGTCGAGTACCAGCCAGGTGGTTGTGCATTCACCGACCTTGCGGTCGCCCACGAGAATTTCGAATTCGCGCATCGCCATCACCGAGCCTGCCGGCCGGCCCCAGGTGCGGATGGTGACCTTGTCCTCCCACATCGGCCAATCGCTCATCACCAGCTTTTGGCGGGCCAGCACCCAGATCGTGCCCTTGGCGATGAGGTCCTCAAAACCCCAACCACCCGTGTTCGCATGCAGCCAGGCGATGTCTTGTAAAAGGTTGAGCAGCCCCGCCAGACTCAGCCGCTTGCGGTGATCCAGAACGACCGTGTTGACGTCATAGGTCTGAATCCAGATCGGTTGCATCTCGCATCACGCTGTCGACTGCCATCATCGTACATGGACAAAATCGGCGTTCTCGACAAGACCGCGCATCATCACAGGGTATGCAAAAGCCGGAAGGCATTTTGCCTTCCGGCTTGCAGAAAAGGGCGCCCGATCAGTGTAGGGAGACCGGCGTAAACTCATTTTGGACGGCCGCGCCGTAGGCCGTGTCGTAGTCGTCTGTGACGCCCAGAATGCTGCCGTCATCGGCGTGCAGCACGTAGAGCTTGCTGCCGGGTGGAAGCTCGATTCCGGGCGGGATCAGACCGAGGCGGTGCGCTTCGGCGCTGCCCGTCGGCTTGATGTACGCGATCCGCTCTTCTTCCGCATTGGCTTCGAATTCGATGTCGGTCATGGCTTTGACCTCCTCGTTTCGGGGCGCCCCGCCTTGATGTCAATGGTACGCACGATTGTGTTGCTCTTGGGGCGCTCGAGATCGATGCTTAACAGCCCGTTCTCCAGCGACGCACCGATAACTTCGATTCCCTCGGCCAACACAAAGGCTCGTTGAAACTGCCGCGCCGCGATGCCTCGGTGCAGGAAATTCCGGTCTCCGTTCTCGCTCTGCTTGCCGCGGATCATGAGCTGACGGTCTTCCACCGTCACGTTCAACTCCTCGCGACTGAATCCCGCCACAGCGAGCGTGATGCGCAGTCGATCCTCATCGGATTGTTCAATGTTGTAGGGCGGATAGCCGTCCACGCCGCTCTTGGCAGTGCGCTCCAACAGCTGTTCCAACCGCTCAAAGCCCAAGAGAAAAGGGCTGTTGAAAAGTACGGTTCTGTTCATCCAAAGCCCTCCTTAAGCGGCTTTGCCCGGCTTCGCCGGATGGTTGGGCGGCCCGCATGGCGGCACCGCCTTCGCATAGAATGTGGGATGGAACCGTCTGCATTCAAGATGTAGATTGAAACTTCCCCAACGGATCGTTGCACTGTCGCGCTAGTAGAGCAGATTTGACGTTGGCCTCGCTGCTTGCGCGGATACCAAAAGCGAATGCCAAATCCAAAGCTCCACTAGAATCATACAGTTACTAGCGGTTCTTTGAGTCCAACATTCGCAAATGTCCCTAGCGCAGATGGAATGCGAATGTTGGAATCGGGCCACGAGCAGGCAGGAAATAGGGTAATAGGCAGGAATGACAACGCCGTCAGTGATCCTGGACGACACGGCTGACGGGCGTCTGGAGGTCTTCCGCGCCCCTCTCAGCGTCATCCGGGCCGATGCGCCCTCAGAGGTCCCACAGGCCTTGGCGGCCCTGGAAGCGGCTCGCAGGGCCGGAAATTATGTTGCCGGTTATTTCGCCTATGAGTTGGGCTACGTGCTGGAGCCCAAGCTGGCACCGTTGTTGCCGGCCGGCCGCGCCCTGCCGCTCATCTGGTTTGGCGTCTTCAACTCTCCCGAGAGGATCGACGGGGATCGCGTCCGCAGCGCCTTGGCGGCGTGGCAGCAGGGTAGGGCTTATGCCGGTCCGCTCGGCCACGAATGGGATAGGCAGGCCTACCAGGCCCGCTTCGAGCGGGTCCGCGCGCTGATCGCAGCCGGTGATTTCTACCAGGCCAATCTCACCTTCCGGTCCCGTTTCGCCTTCCTGGGCGACCCATTGGCGTTGTACCAGCGGTTGCGCTCCGTATCCGAGGCGCACTATGGCGCCTACATCGATGACGGCGAGCGTCAGGTGCTCAGCCTGTCGCCGGAACTATTCTTCGAAGTGGCGCCAGATGGCCTGATCACCACCAAACCGATGAAAGGCACGGCGGCGCGCGGCGTCGATGCGATTGCGGACGTGTTGGCCCGCGAAGCGCTGGTGGAAAGCACCAAAAACCGCGCCGAGAATCTGATGATCGTCGATCTATTGCGCAACGATGTCGGCCGTATCGCCGAGATTGGCAGCGTTGCCGTCAGCGATCTGTTCGCCGTGGAGACCTATCCGACGCTGCACCAGATGGTGTCCACCGTGAGGGCCCAGTTGAATCCCGGCACCGATGTGGCTTCGCTGGTGCGGGCCTTGTTCCCCTGCGGCTCCGTCACCGGCGCGCCGAAGATCCACGCCATGGAACTGATCGCGGAGCTGGAGCAGAGCCCGCGTGGTATCTATTGCGGCGCCATCGGCTATTTCGCGCCGGATGGCTCGTCGCGCTTCAACGTGGCGATCCGCACCGTGACCATCCGGGACGGTCGCGGCGAGCTGGGGATCGGCGGTGCCATCGAGCAGGACTCCGAGGCGGCAAGCGAATACGACGAAGCCATTCTCAAAGCGCGCTATTTCACAG
>JBJKRM010000021.1:0-2980 GCA_046704685.1 Rhizomicrobium sp. | reverse complement strand
CTGTCCGTTCAGCGCGACGACCGTGCCGTCGACCGGAGAGGTCATTTCCACCGTCGCCTTGTCGGTCATCACGTCGACGAGCTGCGCGTCTTCCTCGATCTTCTGGCCCACCGCCACATGCCAGGCGACGATCTCGGCCTCGGCTGTGCCTTCACCCACATCAGGCAGCTTGAAGATGAATCGACCCATGCTAGTTCTCCAATGCGCGTCGCATTCCGTCGGCCACTCTGTCGGGGCCTGGGAAGTAGTCCCATTCGAAGGCGTGCGGATAGGGCGTGTCCCATCCGGCGATCCGCTGAATCGGCGCCTCGAGATGATAGAAGCAGTGTTCTTGCACCAAAGCGCAGAGCTCGGCTCCATAGCCGCTGGTAAGCGTGGCTTCGTGCGCGATGACGCAGCGGCCTGTCTTCTCTACGGAGTTCACAACCGTCTCGATATCCAGGGGAACCAGCGTTCGAAGATCCACCACTTCGGCGTCAATCCCCGCCTCTTCGGCGGCGGCAATCGCCACATGCACCATTGTGCCGTAGGTAAGAACCGTCACGGCAGAGCCCTGCCGGGCAATCGCCGCTTTGCCCAGAGGGACGGTGTAGTGGCCATCGGGGACATCGCTCAACGGGTGCTTGGACCACGGCAGCACCGGTTTGTCATGATGGCCGTCAAACGGCCCGTTGTAGATGCGCTTGGGTTCGAGGAAGAGCACGGGGTCGTCGTCTTCGATGGCGCTGATCAGAAGGCCCTTGGCGTCATACGGATTGGACGGCACGATCGTCTTCAGTCCCGCCACATGGGTGAAAAGGGCCTCGGGGCTCTGGCTGTGCGTCTGGCCGCCGTAGATCCCGCCGCCATAGGGCGTGCGGATGGTGAGGGGCACGTGGAAGTCCCCTGCCGAACGGTAGCGGATGCGCGCCGCCTCGGAAACAATCTGGTCATAGGCAGGATAGATGTAGTCGGCGAATTGAATCTCGATCACCGGGCGGAGGCCGTAGACGCTCATGCCGATGCCGACTGCGACGATTCCCGCTTCCCCGATCGGCGAATCGAAACAGCGTGTCAGACCATGCTTTTTCTGGAGCCCATCGGTGACGCGAAACACGCCGCCAAAATAGCCGATGTCTTCGCCGAAGATCACCACGTCGGGATCGCGCGCCAGCATGACGTCGAGCGCCGAGTTGAGGGCCTGGATCATGTTCATCGCGGGCATGCTCAGCCTCCGGCCTGCTTCATCTGCTGGCGCAAATGCCACGGCATGTCCTTGAACACGTCCTCAAACATGGTGTGTTTGGGGGCTCGAGAGCCACTCGCCGGGGTGCCGATAGACTCAGCCTCGCGCTGGGTTTCGCGGACCAGTGTGGTGGCTTCTCCGACCAGTGCTTCGTGTTCCTTCTCGCTCCAGGCCCCGATGACGATGAGATGCTTCTTCAGACGTTCGATGGGATCGCCGAGAGGCCAGGCGCGCCATTCGTCGGATGGGCGATAGCGGCTGGGATCATCGCTGGTGGAATGCCCTTCCGCGCGATAGGTGAACAGTTCGATCAGGGTGGCGCCCAGATTGGTGCGGGCGCGCTTGGCCGCCCACTGCGCCACCGCAAACACGGCAAGGAAATCATTGCCGTCCACCCGAATGCCTGGAAGACCATAGCCGATGGCGCGCGAGGCGAACGTCGTCTCTTCGCCGCCGGCGATTCCGAAGAAGCTTGAGATTGCCCACTGGTTGTTGACGATGTTGAGAATCACCGGCGCTTTGTAGACGGATGCAAAATTAAGCGCGTGATGGAAGTCGCCTTCCGCCGTGGTTCCTTCGCCGATCCAGCTGGTTGCGATGCGATCATCGCCTTTGAAAGCGGAGGCAAGAGCCCAGCCCACCGCTTGTGGGAATTGTGTTCCGAGGTTGCCCGAGATCGTGAAGAATCCATGTTCCCGGCTGGAATACATGATCGGAAGCTGCCGGCCTTTCATCGGGTCGCGTGCATTGGAATAACACTGGCATATCATGTCGATCATCGGATAGCCGCGCGCGATGAGAAGGCCCTGCTGGCGGTATGACGGGAAACACATATCGTCGTGTTTGAGGGCATAGGCATAGGCGATGCTGGTGGCTTCCTCGCCGGTGCATTTCATGTAGAACGAGATCTTGCCCTGTCGCTGCACGTGGTACATGCGGTCGTCATAAGCGCGGGTGACGACCATGTCGCGCAGGGCCTTGCGCAGGATATCCGGGGCGATGTGAGGATTCCAGGGGCCTGTCGCGCGGTGATTGTCGTCCAACACACGGACCATCGAATACGCATAGGGGCCGAGGTCGCGAGGCTTGGCGTCGACCGGCGGCCGGTCGAGTGCGCCGACAGGCGGTACGACGATGTTGCTGAAGTCGGGCTTGTCACCCGGGCGGTGTTTCGGTTGTGGAATTCGAAGGCTGAGCGTGCCTCTGTTGCGCACGATTGGCTCCCATGTGCCGAGGGGCTAGAGGAATAGCATATTGGAGAAATTCCAAACTACGCTTGTTGGAGGAGCGACGGTCGCTGTCGCAAGGGGCTGAATTGGCGCAATTTTGTTTTTGCAAGGGGGGACATCGGTCGCAACAAAACTAGGGGGATGGTTCCCCAGCGACGGTTTTGGCCAGGGGCGGCAGGCCCGTCGCGGGCAGGGTGAATCGGAATATTCTGCCGCCGCCCGGATTGGGCTCCGTGATGATATCCCCGCCATGGGCCTCGATGATCGACCGGCTGATGGCAAGACCAATGCCCATACCGTTGGGTTTGGTGGTAACGAACGGCTGAAAAAGCCGGCTGGCAATATCCCTGGGGATGCCGCTGCCGGTATCGGCAATGACCACCTCCACGAGCGCGTCTCGGTGGCGCGTGATGAAGGTGAGTTCGCGTTCCGGTGCATGGACGATCGCCTCAATGGCGTTGCCCAGCAGGTTTACCACCACATGCTGGATTTGCACGAGGTCGGCCCAAATCGGCGGCAGGTCGCG
>JBJKRM010000020.1:0-7222 GCA_046704685.1 Rhizomicrobium sp. | reverse complement strand
AAACCCTGCTGCCCAAGCCCGAGGGCTAGTCTTCCATGCTTCGTCTGTTCGTCGGCATCGACCTTCCGCCCGAATTGAAGCTGCAGATCTCGCTGCTCGCCGCCGGCGTGCCGGGCGCGAAATGGGTCGATCCCGGAAATTATCACGTGACGCTGCGCTTTATCGGCGAGGTCGGCGAGGGCGAGGCCGCGGATATCGACGAGGCGCTGGCCCGGATCAGCGCGCCGCGCTTCGATCTGACCCTCGCCACCATCGGCCATTTCGGCCTGCGCCAGCTGTTCGTCGGCGTCGAGCGCAACAAGGCGCTCCAGCATCTCCACGAGAAGATCGAGAGCGCGCTCAACCGCCTCGGCTACGCGCCCGAGGAGCGGCGCTATACCCCGCATGTCACCCTGGCGCGGCTCAAGGGTTCGCAAAACGGCCGGGTGGTGGATTTCCTCACCGACCACGCCCTGTATTCCAGCGGGCCGTTCCCGGTCGACGGTTTCGTGCTTTATTCGAGCAAGCTCACTTCCGATGGCAGCATCTATCGGCCGGAGAAGGCGTATCGGCTTGAGAAGCAAGCACCTGACGTCTGAATCTAGGAGCCGCCCTCGATCGTCTCCATGTCGGTGTCCGACAATCCGAAATGATGGCCGATCTCGTGCACCAGAACGTGGCGGATGACTTCGCCGAGGGTGCCATGGTGTTCCGCCCAATAATCCAGGATCGGGCGTCGATAGAGGAAGATCATGGTCGGCTCCGGTGCGCCGCCGAACCCTTCGCGGGCTGCCAGGTCGGAGCCCTGGAACAGGCCCAGGACGTCGTATTCGGTGTCGAGATCCATATCGGTGATGACGTCCTCATCCGGAAATTCCTGCACCACAAAGGGAACGTCGCCGCAGAGCCTGCGGAAGTTTTCGGGAAGCGCCTGAAACGCCTCGCGAGCCATCTGCTCGATGTCGTCAAGCGAAGGGGCTTCAGCGTGGAGCCAATTGATCCTGTCGCCCATTTATGCGTTTCCCTTCCAGACCGTTCGGGGGAACACTGCACACCGAGGAGACCGACCGATGCAGAAACTCGACCCAGCCGCCCGCACCGCCTTTTTAGGGGAATTTCCGCTTTGGCGCGAGATCAAGGGGCGGGACGCCATCGCCCGCCTTATTGAATTCAAGGACTTCACCGAGGCCTTCGCCTTCATGACCCGCGTGGCCATGCTGGCGGAAAAGATGGATCACCACCCGCAATGGTTCAACGTCTACAACAAGATCGACATCACGCTCTCGACCCATGATGCGGGTGGGGTGACTGAAAAGGACATTGCGATGGCCAAGGCCATCGAGCGGTTCGTCAGAAAATGAAGTAAAGCGCGGTGCTGGTGACCGACCAGAACACTGCGCAGCCGATCAGCGCCGTCGCGGCGCCATGTGTGAAAAACCAGTCTAATACGGCGTTCTTGCGCTCGTGGCCTTCGATGTCGAGGACTGTCATGGCCGAGACTTCCCGAAAACTGACGTCATGTTTGCACGGTTCATATGACCCGGCAAACACGGAGTAACGGAAAGATTAGCGTTTTATTGTAAAATCTAGATACGCGTTAGGATTCGCCCCTACGGCGTGGAAGCCTCCGCCTCATCACCAAATGAGGAAGGCTACGATCATTAACCAGAACGCCGTGCTTCCGGTCAGGATCACGCCCCAGGCATTGCGGACAAACCAGTCACCGGCCGTCATCCGGCCTGGGGCAACGGCGTGATCCGCTCCAACCAAACCGCTCATGATCGTCATGACTCGCTCCGCCAACATTACGGAACAAGTCTACGAACGGTTTCCGAAAGATCGAGTAAGGAGTTTCCCCAGTGTCACTGTCACATTTGCCGCAGGCACGCCCCGCAACGCCGGCTTGACCGTTCAGTCAACCCGCTGCGGAGGCGCCCCGATTCAAGCTGCATTCACCCGACCCGCTTGGCGCGTTCGATCAACTCGTTGACGACCGACGGATCGGCGAGAGTCGAGGTGTCGCCCAGGTTGGACGTGTCGCCCTCCGCAATCTTACGCAGAATCCGCCGCATGATCTTGCCCGATCGCGTCTTCGGCAGCGATGGCGTGAACAAGATCACGTCCGGCTTGGCGATCGGCGACAGGTGATCGGCGACGAACTTCTTGAGTTGGTCGTTCAGTGCTGCGGTGGCAGGTTCACCGGCTTTAAGCGTGACATAGGCATAGATCGCCTGGCCCTTCACTTCGTGCGGATAGGCGACCACGGCCGCCTCTGCGACCTTGGTGTTTTCGACCAGGGCGGATTCAACCTCCGCCGTGCCGAGGCGGTGACCCGACACATTGATGACGTCGTCGACGCGGCCGCTGATCCAATAGTAGCCGTCGTCGTCGCGGCGGCAGCCATCACCGGTGAAGTACTTGCCGCGATAAGTGCGGAAGTTGGTGTTGATGAAGCGCTGGTGGTCGCCATAGACCGTGCGTATCTGGCCCGGCCAGGAATCCAACAGCACCAGGTTGCCCGCACCAGCGCCATGGATGGTCTTGCCTTCAGCATCGACCAGCTCGGGGCGCACGCCGAACAACGGCTTGGTGGCTGATCCTGGCTTCAGATCGGTGGCGCCGGGCAGGGGGGAAATCAAAATTCCACCGGTTTCGGTCTGCCACCAGGTGTCGATCACCGGGCAGCGCTCGTCGCCCACCACGCGGTGGTACCACAGCCAAGCCTCCGGGTTGATCGGTTCGCCGACCGTGCCGAGCAGCCGCAAGGAGGCGCGCGAGGTCTTCTTCACCGGCTCCTCACCTTCGCGCATCAGGGCGCGGATCGCCGTCGGCGCCGTGTAGAAGATGCTCACCTTGTGCTTGTCGACCACCTGCCAGAGGCGCGAGCTGTCGGGATAATTCGGCGCGCCTTCGAACATCAGCGTGGTGGCGGCGTTGGCCAGCGGACCGTAAACGATATAGCTGTGGCCCGTCACCCAGCCGACATCGGCGGTGCACCAATAGATGTCGCCGGGGTGGTAGTCGAAAACCATCTGATGGGTGAAGGCGGTGTAGAGCAGGTAGCCGCCGGTGGTGTGCAGGACGCCCTTGGGCTTTCCGGTCGAGCCGGAGGTGTAGAGGATGAACAGCGGATCCTCGGCGTTCATCTCGACCGGCTCACACTGTGTCGACGCCTTGGATGCCGCTTCGCGATAGTCGACATCGCGGCCAGCCTGCATCGGCACCTTGGCACCGGTGCGCTTGACCACGATCACATGGCGCACATTGGGGCATTGGGTGAGGGCCAGATCGGTGTTGGCCTTCAGCGGAATGGTCTTGCCGCCGCGCACGCCCTGGTCGGCCGTGATCACCAGTGTTGAATCGCAATCGACAACGCGGTTCGCCAGGCTATCGGGCGAGAAACCGGCGAACACCACCGAATGCACCGCGCCGATGCGGGCGCAGGCCAGCATGGCGAAGGCCGCTTCCGGGATCATCGGCAGGTAAATGGTGACGCGATCGCCTTTCTTCACGCCATGGGCGTTCAAGACATTGGCGAAGCGGCAGACCTCGTCATGCAGCTCCTGATAGGAGATGTGGCGGCTGTCATTCGGATCGTCGCCTTCCCAGATGATCGCCGTGTCCTTGGCATGTTTGGCCAGATGGCGGTCGATGCAGTTGGCCGAAACGTTCAGCGTGCCGTCTTCAAACCACCGGATGTGGAGGTTGTCGGGGTCCCAGGAGACGTCCTTCACTTTGGTGAAGGGCTTGATCCAGTCCAATCGGTTTGCCTGCTCACGCCAGAAACCTTCGGGGTCGGTGAGAGAGCGGGCATACATCTCGTCGTATTTGGCGCGGTCGATGAAGGCGCGCTCGGCCCACGCCGGGGAAACTGGAACAACGGTATCCTGCATGACGTATCCTAGCGTTTTCCTGAGGTAACTATCTTGTTTTGTAGTAATTCTATAGTGCCGTAGCCTGGGCTGGCCATCAAGAACTATGAATACGCGTCATTTAACACTGCTCCGTGGCATTGCCTTGCGGCAATCCCGTAATGAATTCTGCCGACCAAGGCGTATTGATAGCCTGTGATCCCAGGAACACCCGCATGCAACTCCACCTGTCATCCTGGTCCGAGATCGACACCTACCTGAAGTCGTCCAGGGCCATCGTCGTTCCCATCGGCTCCACCGAGCAGCATGGGCCAACAGGCCTGCTCGGCACCGATGCGTTGTGTCCGGAGATCATTGCCCGACGCGCCGGCAACCAGGCGGATTTTCTGGTCGGTCCCACATTCAATGTTGGCCAGTCGCAGCACCATATGGCTTTTGCCGGCACCATCACGCTGCGTCCGTCGACCATGATTGCGGCCATGACGGATTGGGCCAGTTCTCTCAGGCGTCACGGCTTCGAGCGGATCTATTGGCTGAACGGTCATGGCGGCAACGTTGCCACCATCAACGCGGCGATCAGCTCCATCTACCATGACGAGACCTTCGCCAAGGCTGGTGCCAAGGCCGGCGCCAACAAGTCGCCGCTGCGCTGCATGAGCCGCAACTGGTGGGAGCTGCCCGGTGTCACCGAACTGAGCCGGCAGCTGTTTCCGGTAGGCGAGGGCAGTCACGCCACGCCGTCGGAGATCTCCATCACCCGTTACGCCTTCCCGGAGATCGAGAAGCACGCTGACCTTTCTCCCAAGATTGCGCCGGTGGGACCGATCTTTGACGCCGACGACTTTCGCCGGCGCTATCCCGACGGCCGCATCGGCTCAGATCCCACCCAGGCCAGTGCCGAAGCCGGCGAGCGGCTGGTGGAACAGGCCGTGCGTTCATTGATTACCGAATTCCGCGCCTTTGCGGCGGCGTAGTTGCCCCTGTCCCATCGTGGGGCGTTGACTTAGGCGCCGGCCGCTTTTGCGATGCCGGCGGCGCGGAACGACAGCGCCACGTAAATCCACAACAGCATCGCCGGCACCGCCGCCCAGTGACCGAACAGATAGGTCTCGTGCAGAATCTCCAGGGCGAACAGGATGAGGAAGCCAGCCGCCACCGTGTAAAGACCGGTGTGCATCGGCAGGTCCTCGCGCCAGATCCACAATGAGGCGGGCAGATGCGGGTGGCGCAGCACCAGCCAGGCGGCGACGCTCACCACCAGCCATCCGATGATGGTGAACACCACAAACGAGATGATCGGGATCAGCAGCGAATCCGCCCAGTAAGGGAATTCATAGCGGTCGAAGCCCTGCCACAGCGCGGCCAGGGCGCTGGCCCAATAGACGAACCACGCCAGCATGGCGAGCAGATAGATCATCCAGCCCTTGCGCGGCGTCTTGAGCGCCACCACATCGGCGGTGGTGCGGATGCCGAGCAGGAACACGGCGATCGCCAGCGAGACGCCCAGCGCCGCCATGGCGGCACCGGCGTCGTAGGTCGGCCATTTGTCGGTGCGCAGCGCATCCATCGCCGCGGCCCAGCGCCGGTTGTACTCCCGATAGGCCGGGGTGCTGGTGACGTCGGGGACCGGCCAGCTTTGGACGTCTTCGACCTTGGTCTCGTCGGTCCATTCCGGCATCTGCGTGCTTTGATGGATGAGTTCGGCGCCGGCAATCAGCAGCCCCAGGCAGGCGATCAAGAGTGTGATGCGAAGAGTCATGGCCCCGACTCAGCGAATAGCCATTGCATAGCCCGTTTGGGCGGTCAGCCATAGCGAACACCGGCAAGGTCCTGAAA
This sequence comes from Rhizomicrobium sp., assembly GCA_046704685.1. Classification (GTDB taxonomy): domain Bacteria; phylum Pseudomonadota; class Alphaproteobacteria; order Micropepsales; family Micropepsaceae; genus Rhizomicrobium. The sequence goes on along the minus strand of JBJKRM010000020.1, from coordinate 1,535 downwards.
ACCCCACAGATGCACGGGCGGCCGGTTGTCCCCAATTCCCTACGTGCCGCGTGCCATTTTATCAGGCCGGACGACGGCTTGACACGGATAGGCCAAGCGCGTGAATTGTCACAAATCCCAGGGGCGCGCTCCGAAGCCGACGGCGGAGGAGGGCTGAGATCGCAAACCCGCGAGTCCCTTCGAACCTGATCCGGTCCATACCGGCGTAGGGAGAGGCCCATGAACCAGTCTGTCCGCAATCCGTCCGTCATCGTCACACGTGGTCCGCTGCCCGGCTCGCGCAAGATCGTGGTCAACGGCGTGCCGTTCCGCGAAGTGCCGCTTTCGGGCGGTGAGCCGTCCGTGCGTCTGTACGACACCTCCGGTCCGTACGCGGACGAAGGCGTGGCCGTCGACATCGAGAAAGGCATCGCCCCCCGTCGCCAGGACTGGATCGTCGGGCGCGGCGACGTCGAGGAATATGACGGCCGAGTGCGCAAGGCCCAGGACGACGGGCTGAAGGACGGTGAGCTGCTCTCCGTACCGCAGTTCGACCGTGGCCACCTCAAGCCGCTGCGCGCCAAACCCGGCCGGAACGTCACCCAGCTGCATTACGCGCGCCAGGGCCTCATCACCGAGGAGATGAAATACATCGCGGCGCGCGAAAATCTGGGGCGTTCGCCCTTGGCCGACGGCCAGTCCTTCGGCGCCGCCATCCCCACCGAGATCACGCCGGAATTCGTGCGCGACGAGATCGCCCGCGGCCGCGCCATCATCCCCTCCAACATCAACCATCCCGAAAGCGAGCCGATGATCATCGGCCGCAACTTCCTCCCCAAGGTCAACGCCAATATCGGCAACTCCATCGTCACCTCGGGTGTCGCCGAGGAGGTGGAGAAGATGGTGTGGTCGATCCGCTGGGGCGGCGACACGGTGATGGACCTGTCCACCGGCCGCCACATTCACACCATCCGTGAATGGATTATCCGCAATTCGCCGGTGCCGATTGGCACCGTGCCGATCTATCAGGCGCTGGAGAAATGCGGCGGCATTGCCGAGGAGCTGACCTGGGAGCTTTATCGCGACACCCTGGTGGAGCAGTGCGAGCAGGGCGTCGATTACTTCACCGTGCATGCCGGCCTGCGCTTGGCGCACGTTCCGCTCACCGCCGACCGCGTCACCGGCATCGTTAGCCGTGGCGGATCGATCCTCGCCAAATGGTGCTTGGCGCATCACAAGGAGAACTTCCTCTACACCCATTTCGAAGAGATCTGCGAACTGCTGAAGCAGTACGACGTCGCGTTCTCGCTGGGCGACGGCCTGCGCCCCGGCTCCACCGCCGATGCCAACGACGCGGCCCAGTTCGCCGAGCTGGAGACCCTGGGCGAGCTCAACCGTATCGCTCAGAAGCACGATGTCCAGGTGATGATCGAAGGCCCCGGCCATGTGCCGATGCACAAGATCAAGGAGAACATGGACCGCCAGCTGGCGGCTTGCGACGAGGCGCCGTTCTATACGCTTGGGCCCCTGACCACCGACATCGCGCCGGGCTATGA
>JBJKRM010000019.1:0-7450 GCA_046704685.1 Rhizomicrobium sp. | reverse complement strand
CTGCACAATCTCTACGCCAGGCTGACACGCCGCAACCCTTACTTCGCCTCACGCAAGGGTGCGTTGTTGGCCAAAGAGATTGCGGCCCTGATGCAGGGCAACACGCATCCGGGCTTTGCTCATGCCGTTTCCGTTCCCGCAACCGCCAAGCTGATCGTCTTCCTGGGCCATGACAGCAACCTCTCCAACCTGGCGGGCATCTTCGGCCTCGACTGGACGCTGCTTGGCGAGCCTGACGACACGGCGCCGAACACGGCGCTGGCTTTCGAGCTTCTGCACCAGGGAAATGCCAAATTCGTGCGGATCAGGCTGTTCTACCAGACGCTGGACGAACTGCGCGGCGCGCTGCCGCGCGGACACATCGTCCGCCTTCGGATTCGTGACTGCCAAAACGGCCCGGATGGAACTTGTCCGGTGGCGCGCTTCGCCGCGCTCGTCAACCAACGGGTTGAGAAAAGCTGCATACAGGGCAGCGAATAGCGAAGAATGGGGTCTGCGGCTTTCGCCTGCGCCCCCCTCATTCGCTATTCGCCTTAGTTGGCTGTTTGCTTTTTACAACTGCTTCAAAATGTGCTCGGCGCTGGACACCGCATAGGCGCCGGGCTCCTCGACATTGATCTGCTTCACCACACCGTTGTCGACCAGCATCGAATAGCGCTGGCTTCGCGTGCCCATGCCGAACTTGGTGGCATCCATCTCAAGACCGACCGCCTTGGTGAAATCGCCATTGCCATCGGCAAGCATCATCACCTTGTCACCAGCGCCTTGCGCATTGCCCCAGGCCCCCATGACAAACGCGTCATTGACGGAGACGCAAGCGATCGCATCGACGCCATGGCCTTTGATCTCGCCGGCGTGCTGGACGAAGCCGGGCAGATGCTTGGCCGAGCAGGTCGGCGTGAAGGCGCCAGGCAGAGCAAACACCACGACCTTCTTGCCGGCAAACAGCTCATCGGTTTTCACCGGTCGCGGCGCGCCATCCTTCATCTGCATCAGCGTTGCCGACGGAATCTTGTCACCGACCTTGATTGTCATGAACACCTCCTTGCTGCGAAATGTGAGTTTGGAACGGTTGTAACGTAATGCCGTGCGCCGGTGAAGCCGCTGTGCTATTCTTTCTGCAAATGGCCACCACACCGACACTGGATCAGGATCCGAGCGAGAGTTTCCTGGAAGGCAAGCTCCTCATCGCCATGCCGGGAATGCCCGATCCGCGCTTCGAAAAAAGTGTCATCTTCATGTGCGCCCACTCCGCCCAGGGCGCCATGGGACTGATTATCAACAAGCCGATCGACGGGCTGTCGTTACACGAGTTGATGGACAAATTCGACATTGCCGTAACAGCAGGGGGGCTTGAAACGCCCATCCTGTTCGGCGGGCCGGTGCATGTCGGCCGCGGCTTCGTGCTACACAGCGCCGACTACGGCACCAAGGACGCAACCCTGCCGATCACCAGCGAAATCTCGCTCACGGCGACCACCGACATCCTGGAGGCGATCTCCAAAGGGTGCGGACCGACCAAGGCGATTCTGGCGCTCGGCTATGCCGGATGGGGCGTCGGCCAGATCGAAAGCGAAATCCTCGCCAATGGCTGGATCCACTGCGATGCCGATCCCGCGCTGATCTTCGACGTCGACCACGACGCCAAGTGGGAAACGGCAATCGGCAAGCTGGGCGCCGAAATCTCAGGCCTGTCCGCCGATGCCGGTCGTGCCTGAGGCCTGGTGCTCGGCGGCGCGGAAGGTGCGCGCGATATAAGTCAAGGCGTCATGGGAGGTGATGGGTTCCGAGAACAGGAAGCCCTGCGCGAACTCGCACCCCAGCTCGGACACCCGTGCCGCATCCGCTTCGGTTTCCACGCCCTCCACGATCACATTGCGCTTGAGGTCGTGGGCCAGCGCCACAATGGACGACAGCACCACGTCGCCATTGTCCTCGCTGTCGGTGCCGCCCTGGCGGGAGAGGAAACTTTTGTCGATCTTGACGGTGTCGAACGGCAGATCGGCCAGTTGGCTGAGGCTCGATATCCCGGTGCCGAAATCGTCGATCGCCAGGCTGGCCCCCAGCGAGCGGATGCGCGCCGCCAGCTCGCGGGCGTCGCCATCCGTCGCGATCGTGCTTTCGGTCATTTCCAGCTTGAACGAGCCGGGCGCCAGCCCGCCACGGTTCAGCAGCTCCGAAAGACGGTTGATAAGCTCGGGGTCGTGCATCTGCCGGCGGGAGAGGTTGACGCTGACGAAGAGCGGTTCGGGCAGTGGAAAGAAGCGCTGCCACTGCGCCAGATCCTTGGCGGCGCGGCTCAAGGCCAGCTGCCCGAGATTGACGATGATCCCGGTCTCCTCGGAATGGGCGATGAAATCGGCAGGCGCCACCAATCCCTTGCTGGGATGGCGCCAACGCAGCAGCGCCTCGAAGCCGGCGACGGTGCGGTCGGAGAGCCGGACGATGGGTTGATAGAAGACCTCGATCTCGTCGCTCGCCAGGGCGCGATGCAGGTCCGCCTCCAGCGCCACGGCATCAGCCGGCGCCGAATGCTCCATCTCGGGCGCGTACAGCCGGGCGCAGTCGCCGCCCTGCCGCTTGGCCTGGACCAGAGCGAGCTCGGCGTTCTTGAGCAGATCGATGGGATCACGCGCCTCGCGTCCGAGCGCAATCCCCACGCTCACCGGCGCAAAGACGCTGCGGCCGCCGAACTGATGCGGCGCCTGGCAGACCTTCACCAACGTCGCGCCGAACTCGTCCGGGCTTTGCGACGGCGCGTTCACCAGAAGCGCAAAACCGTCGCCACCGATCCGGAACACATGGCCGACCGCGTTGAAACTCTTCACCAGCCTCTGGGCCGCACGCGACAGCACCTCGTCACCGCCGTGATCGCCGAGGCTGGCATGGATCGCCTTGAAACGGTCGATGTCGAGCACGGCGAAGAGCACGCTGCCGAGCTCGTCGCCGAGGTTCTCGAGCTCCTCCATCAGCGCTACACGATTGCCCAGGCCGGTGAGCGGATCGCGCACGCTGCGATCCATCATCTCGGCTTCGGCCTCCTTGCGCATGGTGACATCGGCCAGAAGACCGACGCAGCGCTCCGCCGGCAGGCCTTCCGGCCCCTTCATGGTGGCGCGCAATTCGCACCACGGATAACGGCCGTCCTCGCTGCGCACGCGGAACTCGATGCGGAAAGCGAGGCCCGATTGCTTGCGGAATTCGTCGATCGCCTGCTGGTAGACCGGGCAATCATCGGGATGAATGCGCCGCATCCAGGCCTCGTGCGCCATCCTGGTCTGCGCCAGGCCGATGAGCGCCCCTGCCTCGTTCGACAGGTTCACGGACTCGTCGACCAGATTCAGCTCGAACACCCCCTGGTGTGAAGCCCCGATCGCCTCGATGGCGGCATGCGGCGGCGCCGATGCCACCGGCTTTGGTGGGGGTGGCGGCGAAGGTGGTGCGGGGCGCGGTGTCGCTGCCGGGACCGGGTGATGCCGCCAAGGGATGACCGTGATGCCCTCGCCCGCCGTCACGGCCAGCGCCAGCAAGACCGAGCCGGCCGCCGCGAAGCCGCCGGCCAGATCCGGCGTCACCGCACCGAAGCCGCTGAGCGCCACAAAGGCCGTGATCAGCGACACCATGGCGAACAGGCCGCCAGCGGGCTCCAACACGCGGGCCGGCTGCGAGCCCGTGCGGCTGCGGTAGATGAGATAGCCGAAGATCACCGGCGGTACGACGAACAACAGCACGTCCGTCAACAGGACGGCGCCCGGGATGCCGATGTAAGCCAGAACCGACAGACCGACTACGCCGAACTCGGCCCAGCGCAGCCATTTGGCGGTCCAAGGCCATTTGTCGAGCAGCGGCACCACCAGTTTGACGAAACGAATGCCGGCCGCCAACGACAAGCCGCCGAACATCGCGGTCAGTCCGTATGGCCCGCCGATGCTGGTCACGATGCTGCCGTCGAACATGCCCAGCGAAGACAGCCGCGTCAGCAGCATGCAGGTCAGCGAGGCGGCGGCCCAGCGCGGCGCCCAATGATGGGTCATGACCGCCAGTCCGCCGGCGATTGCCGCCGCAGCCCCGATCAGTCCCGCGACGGCGGCCACATAGATGGCGATCTGGCGGTTATGGGCGGCCAGCGCCGGCTCGGTCCAGGCCAGCAAGGAGGGCGGCGAAGCCGCGCCGGCCATGCGAACCGCGACCGTCGCCTTGGTCTTGGCGGGAATGATCAGACGGAAGCCCTTGCGGCCATAAGCATTGGAACTCTCCACCACCACGCCGGAATCGGCGCTGGCCACCTGCAAAATGGTGGGGCGCTGCGAATGCGGCAGCAGGGAAAGACCGCTCGACGGCGGCTGTCCGGCCTGCAGCACCCGTGTGGTGGAACGGCTGCCGAGGTTCTCGGCCGCAAAGGTGTACCAGGACGAGTTGTTCTTGTGCGCCGCAGACGACGGCGGCGTGTAGGGCCTGAGATAGGGCTTGAGCTCCAAGACCCCCACAGGCGCCCCGAGATGGGCCCGCTGCGGCGCATCCTGAGCCGCCACCGCGCTCGTCATAAACGCGACGATCGCCGCAAATACAAATAGGCTCAGCCGTTTCATCACCAGCGCTGCATTCCCTGGAATGTCTCTCGTTATTACGGCCGTTAGCCTATTTGCGCCTCGTCGTCGAGCAAAGCAAATAGGACGTGATCTCGCCATTCACCGTTTATCTGCAGATACCTGCGGGCGATTCCTTCCTGGCGAAACCCGGCCTTGGCCAACAGGTTTTGGGAAGCGTCATTGGTGGGCAGGCAGGCGGCCTCGATGCGATGCAGGCCCAGGGTCGAGAAAACGAACGGAATCAGCGCCCGCACGGCATCAAACATATAGCCCTGGCGGGCGAAGCGCTCCCCGATCCAGTAGCCCAAGGCGCAGCATTGGGTGACACCTCGCCGCACATTGGACAGCGTGCAGCCTCCCGCCAGCGAGTCGTCCGCCCCGCGAAAGACGAAGAAGGCATAGGCCGAATCGAGGCGCGATTCCCTCTGATAGCGCTTGATGCGACGGCGAAACGATCCCTTGGTCAGCTCGTCACTGGCCCACAACGGCTCCCAAGGGGTCAGAAAATCGCGGCTTTCATGGCGCAGGCGGGCCCAGGCCTTGTAGTCGACAATGCGGGGATAGCGCAGATAGACCTCGCGGCCACGGATCACCGGTTGCTGACCACCCGGAAAGGTCAGCCCGCGCATAAACGCCATTGCCTTAGGTTTCATTCCGCCGCGCGCACCGTTGGCTTCATTCCGAAACGCCCAGCAAATAGGCCATAGCGCTCCAGCTTGCCAGCGGGACCGACCGTCGCGACCGACGGAGCTGTGGACTGCATGATCCGGCTGCCGAATTGCCGGACCGCCGCGGCATCCACCGCATCGAGCTTTTCGGTCATTTCCTCGACCGAAATCACCCGGCCATAGTTGAAAATGTGGCCTGCAATCATCTCGGCGCGGGCCGAGGGGCGCTCCAGGCCCATCAGGAAGCTTGATTTCAGCTGCGCCTTGGCGCGGGCGACCTCATCCTCGCTCGCCGTCTCGGCCAGGCTCGCCATCTCGCCGGCCACCACCGCACCGATCTCGGCCGCTTCGGCCTCACCGGTTCCGGTATAGACGCCCAACACGCCGTCATCCTTGGAGGAATGAGAGAAGGCATAGATCGTGTAGCAGAGCCCGCGCCGTTCGCGCGCTTCCTGAAACAGCCGCGAGGACATGCCGCCGCCGAGCGCCGTCACATAGACCTGTGAAAGGTAGTAGTCAGGATCGACGTTCGAAATGCCGGGGAAGGCATAGGCGATATGGGCCTGCTCCAGATCGCCCTCGACATGCATCTCGCCGCCCAAATAGCGCGCCGGCAGCGGCTCATTCGGCTCACCCAACTTCAGGGCGCCGAATTTCTCCTCGGCCAGACGCACCATCTGATCGTGGCGGACGGCGCCGGAGGCGATCAACACCATGCCGCCGGAGCGGTAGTTGGCGTCCATATAGGCGCACAAATCCTCGCGCCGGAAGGCCGAAACGGTCCCTTCCAAGCCCAGAATGGGCCAGCCCATCGGCTGATCCGGGTAGGAAACCTCCTGCAGATAATCGAAGATGATGTCGTCGGGCGTGTCCTTGGCCTGACCGATCTCCTGCAGCACGACCTGACGCTCGCGCTCCAACTCGCCGAGTTCAAAGGTGGGCTGCGTCAGGATGTCGGAGAGGATGTCGACGGCGAGCGGAACATCAGCCTTCAACACCCGCGCATGAAAAGCGGTCTGCTCTCGACTCGTGTAAGCGTTGAGGAATCCGCCGACCGCTTCGATCTCTTCCGCGATCGTGCGTGCGGTCCGCTTCTTCGTGCCTTTGAATGCCATATGCTCGAGCATGTGCGAGATGCCCATCAACGACTTTGACTCGTTGCGCGCACCAGCGTTGACCCACACACCAACGGCGGCGGATTCGAGCTGCATCATCGGGTCGGTCACAACAATCAACCCGTTGGAAAGTCGAGATATTTCGGAGTTCATGGTCGGGGGACAATAGCCTCGATCCGACCCCTCACCAAGGCCTTTTCAGCCGCTGCGACGTCTAAATTTTCGACACCTTCGAGGGCCTGTTTAAGCCTCGGCGGCACCTCTGGAATCCGCCCCGTGGCCTGTTCCACGGCGGCCGGGAACTTGGCCGGATGGGCGGTAGATAGGACAACAACCGGTACCTTTTTATGCAACTTCAGATTGAGTGCCGCCGCCACAGCGACCCCGGTGTGGGGGTCGATCAGACGGCCGGTCTCGGCATGGATCCGGGCGATGGAGTCGATGGTCTGGGCATCGTCGCAGCGTGCTGCATCGTACCGGCGGCGCAGATCGGCAAGGACCGGCGGCGGCAGCGCGATGCGGCTCGACTCGGCGAACAGATCCATCTCCATCCGCACCCAGCGATCGTCGCGGCCGGAGGCTTCGAACAGCGCTCGCTCGAAATTGGAGGCCACCTGGATGTCCATCGATGGGCTGAGGGTGGGATGGGCCGTGCGGGATGCATAGACGCCCTCGTTGAGGGCGCGGGCCATGATGTCGTTGGAATTGGTGGCGACCACCAACTTATCCACAGCCAGACCCATGCGCATGGCCGCTTCGCCGGCGAAGACATCGCCGAAATTGCCCGTCGGCACCACGAAGACCGGCGCCGTCCCCAGTTGGGCGGCGGCGGTGAAGTAATAGACCGATTGGGCGGCGATACGGGCGAAGTTGATCGAATTGACCGCCGTCAGATTGACGGCCTTGGCGAAATCACTTTCGGCGAACAGTGCCTTCACGATGGCCTGGCAGTCGTCGAAGGTCCCTTCCAGCGCGATGTTGTGCACATTGGCATAAGGCGCCGTGGTCATCTGGCGGCGCTGCACCTCGCTGACCCGGCCTTTGGGGTGCAACACAAACACTTCGATGTTCTCAAGAC
>JBJKRM010000018.1:0-10246 GCA_046704685.1 Rhizomicrobium sp. | reverse complement strand
GCCCAAAAGAAGGCCTCGATACCCCACGGACGGGCGAGCCCGCCAAACGTGCTGACCACGGGGAGGATCGGCAGGAAAACCGCCGCCCACACAAACAGCAGCCCCACGACGCTTGTCGTGCTCCGTGTCGACATTATGGCTAGACCCCTCGGCGTCGTTTTCAGACTAACGGGGCAGGATTCTGGCGGCAATTGCCCCCGGGGCTTCGGCCCCTTATGAAGGGCGCCCAGACCTGCTTTGAACCGGATCCCGCCATGCGCCTGTCCCGTTACTTCATTCCAGTCCTCAAGGAAACGCCCTCCGAGGCGCAGATCGTCTCCCATCGCCTGATGTTGCGGGGCGGCATGATCCGCCAGGAAGCGGCGGGCATCTACGCTTGGCTGCCGCTGGGCTTCAAAGTGCTGCGCAAGATCGAGCAGATCGTGCGTGAGGAGATGGACCGGGCCGGGGCGGTGGAAATCCTCATGCCGACGCTGCAGCAGTCCGATCTCTGGAAGGAAAGCAACCGCTACGATGCCTACGGTCCGGAGATGCTGCGCATCAAGGACCGCCATGAGCGCGAACTGCTGTACGGGCCGACCAATGAGGAGATGGTCACCGAGATTTTCCGTGCCTATGTGAAGTCTTACAAGTCGCTGCCGCTCAATCTCTATCACATCCAGTGGAAGTTCCGTGACGAGGTGCGCCCGCGCTTCGGCGTGATGCGCGGCCGCGAGTTCTTGATGAAGGACGCCTATAGTTTTGATATCGACAAGGCGACGGCCCGTCGCTCCTACAACCGGATGTACGTCGCCTATCTGCGCGCCTTTGCGCGCATGGGCCTCGTCACCATCCCGATGCGCGCCGAGACCGGCCCCATCGGCGGCGATCTCTCTCATGAGTTCCATGTCCTGGCCGACACCGGCGAGAGCCAAGTCCATCTCGACAAGAACCTCATCGACATGCCGATCCCGCCGGAGACCATCGACTTCGACGGCGATCTGGAACCCATCGTGCAGCAGCGCTCGGCACTCTATGCCGCGACCAGTGACGTGCACGACCAGGCCCGCTTCGAGGCGGAAGTTCCGCAAGAGCGCCGCATGTCCACCCGTGGCATCGAGGTCGGACAGATTTTCTATTTCGGCACCAAGTACTCCGCCGCCATGAAGGCGATGGTGACCGGTCCTGACGGCAAGGATGTGCCGGTGGAAGGCGGTTCCTACGGCATCGGCGTGTCGCGTCTCTTGGGCGCGATCATCGAAGCCAGCCACGATGATGCGGGCATCATCTGGCCGGAACCGGTGGCGCCGTTCGACGTCGCCCTGGTCAATCTCAAGTCGGGCGACGCCAAGACCGAGGCGGCCTGCGCCGATCTCTATGAGAAGCTGCAGAACGCCGGCAAGGATGTCCTGTTCGACGATCGTGACGAACGTCCCGGCGCCAAGTTCGCCACCATGGATCTGATCGGCATCCCCTGGCAGGTCGTGGTCGGTCCGCGCGGATTGGAGAAGGGCCTGATCGAGGTCAAGAATCGTGCAACCGGCGCCAAGGAAGAACTGTCGGTCGGCGAGGTCATCAATCGCTTTGCGCGGTGAGCGCCCATGAAACAACCCCGTCCCTTCTCTCCGTTCGAATGGATGCTGGCGCTGCGTTATCTGCGCGCCAAGCGGGCCGAAAGCTTCATCTCGGTGATAAGCCTCATTTCATTGGTTGGCATCGCTCTCGGCGTTGCCACCCTGATCATCGTCATGGCGGTGATGAACGGCTTCCGCCACGATCTGATGGGCAAGATCCTGGGTCTGCAGGGCCATGTCACCATCCAGAATTACGGCGGTGGCGGATTGGCAGATTACGATCAGATCGTCGCGCGAGTGAAAAAAGTGCCCGGTGTGGTCAGTGCGGCGCCGCTGGTGCAGCAGTTCGTGGCAGTGGATGCCAACGGCGTCACCACGGGGGCGCAGGTGCGCGGCTTGCGCAAGTCCGACCTTTATGCGCAACGCATGGTATCGAAGACGCTGACCCGGGATTCTCTGGATCTATATGGCCCGGATTCCGTGATCATCGGCATCCGCATGGCACAGAATATGGCTCTCGCTCCCGGCAGCAGAATCAAGATCATGGGGCTGCACGGCGACGTCACGCCGTTCGGCACCACGCCGCGCGTCAAGCTGTATACCGTCGCCGGTCTGTTCGACATCGGCATGAGCGAGTACGACCGTTCCATCATCTTTATGCCACTGAACCAGGCGCAGCTCTTCTTCAACATGGGCGACACGATCTCTTCCATCGAAGTGATGGTGAAGGACCCCGACAATGTCGATGCCCTGGTCGGTCCCATCCGCAAGGCGGCTGGTCCCGGCACCCGCGTTCTCACTTGGCGCGACACGCAATCGACTTTCTTCAGTGCGGTGGAGGTCGAACGCAATGTGATGGCCCTGATTCTCACCCTCATCATCGTGGTGGCCGCGCTCAACATCGTTTCCGGCCTCTACATGCTGGTGAAGGACAAATCCGCCGACATTGCCATCCTGCGCACCATGGGCGCCACGCGCGGGGCCGTGATGCGCATCTTCCTGATCACTGGCATGAGCATTGGCATGGTCGGGACCTTGCTCGGCTTTCTGATCGGCGTCGTGTTCTGCGACAACATCGAGGCCATCCGCCAGGCGCTGATGGAACTGACGGGCACCAGCCTGTTTAATCCCGAGATCTATTTCCTCAGCCACATGCCGGCCCGCATGGACCCGATCGAGGTGACCGTGGTGGTCCTGGTTTCGCTGGTGCTCAGCTTCCTCGCCACGCTCTATCCCGCCTGGCGTGCGGCCAAGCTCGATCCGGTGGAGGCGCTTCGCTATGAGTGATGCCAACGCCGCCTTGCGGCTCGAAAACATCGTCCGTGTGTTCCGCGAAGGGGCGGAGGGACAGCTTGAGATCTTCCGGGACGCCAACGCGGTATTGGTTCCTGGCGAGATGGTGGCGCTGGTTGGCCCCTCGGGGGCCGGCAAGTCGTCGCTGCTGCACATCGCCGGCCTTCTGGAGGCGCCGACATCCGGCGACATCGTCATCAACGGCCGGGCCGCTTCGGCGCTGTCGGACGGTGAGCGCACGCGCATCCGGCGCGAGACCATCGGTTTTGTTTATCAGGCCCATCACCTGCTGCCGGAATTTTCGGCGCTCGAAAACGTCGTCATCCCGCAGATGATCGGCGGCGTCCGCCGTGCCGATGCCAAGCAAGAGGCCGCCCGGCTCCTCACCATGATGGGCTTGGCCGACCGCCTCGATCACCGGCCGGCGCAGCTCTCCGGCGGTGAGCAGCAGCGCGTCGCCATTGCCCGCGGGCTGGCCAACAAGCCGCGCATTCTTTTGGCTGACGAGCCGACCGGCAATCTCGATCCCAAGACGGCCGCTGGCGTGTTCGATGCCCTGGTCAACATCGTCCGTTCGGAGGGCGTCGCAGCCCTGGTGGCGACGCACAATCTGCAACTCGCCGCCAGGATGGACCGCGCCCTGGTGCTGCACGAAGGCCGTCTGCTCGACGCCGCCAAGCTCGCCAGTGAGAGCTAGCGGCCGTCCCTAGATTTGATGGGCAGCGATTTTTCCGGTGGCGGCCACGGTCACGTTGTACAGGGTGCCGCGTTTGGTTGCGGTAGCCTTGAATTCGTGACCGGCGCGATCGACGGCGCTGATGTTGCGGTATCCGGACGCTTCCAGCAGGTTGAGCGCCCGGACCTCGCGGTCGCCTTGCTCCCGGTGGGATTGGATGGCCGTCTGCGAGGCATGGTGCGGGGCGAGCGCCAATGCTGGAGCGGCGAGGGCCAGGGAACAGAGCAGACTGGCTGCGATGTGGATCTTCATCGTGGACTCCAATATTTTAGGTTCCTTTGGCGCAGGCAGGGCTGCCGCGCTGTGACTGGGATGTTGGTGTCTTGCGTGAATCTTGCCTGTCCTGGCGATGAATTCCCCGCACAGAACAGCATGTCGGCGCGAGGAGGCGAACGCCGCCGGAACCATTGACCGCGGCCGCCCTTTTGCTAGGAAGAAGGGGTCCACTGACGAGAGCCCCGATGTCCCACGGAACTTGGCAAAAAGTCGAATCTTACTTCGAGGAAAAGGTCACGCGTCCGGATCCGTCCTACGCCGCCGTGTACGAAGCGTCGCTGGCCGCCGGCTTGCCGGACATCGCGGTGAGCGCTGCGGAAGGCAAGCAGTTGCAACTAATGGCGCGCATGTGCGGGGCCAAGCGCATTCTCGAGATTGGCACCCTCGGCGGCTACTCGACGCTGTGGCTCGCCCGTGCCCTGCCGCCGGACGGCAAGCTCGTCACCCTGGAGTTCAGTCCCAAGCATGCCGAAGTGGCGCGCGCCAATCTCGCCAAGGCCGGCGTCGGCGACCGGGTGCAGGTGATCACGGGGCCGGCGCTAGAAACCCTACCCACGCTCACCGGCCCGTTCGATTTCTTTTTCCTGGACGCCAACAAGGACGGCTATCCGGATTACTTCCGCTGGGCCTTGAAGCTGTCGCACCCCGGCAGCGTCATTGTTGCCGACAATGTGGTGCGCGACGGCCGGGTGATCGACGCCGAATCCGACAATGCCCTTGTCCAGGGTGTGCGCGGCATGACGGACCTCATCGCCGCCGAGTCGCGGGTTTCCGCCAGCGTGATCCAGACCGTCGGCCGTCGCGGCTATGACGGATACCTCGTGGCGGTGGTCGACCACTGATCCTGCTCGCGCATTCGTGAACGCCGTTGCGAGCAGCGGTGACCGGATTTCGCTGCTGCTGTTCGCCGCCCCGCCTGCAACGCCTTGTGGAACAAGCCGCTGGGGCGGTGATGCTCGTATTCGGATTGAGGCTTGTTCTCACAAAGGATGAAGTCCTGGCTCAAATGGTCACGTTTTGTTCTTGACGGAACATAATGGGAACAGTATGGTCCTTACCCAAGATTGGAGGGTGCTGATGGCTTGGATGAAGGATGTTGTGGCAGGCGTTGGTTTGGTTGTCTTTTTCACCGCTTCGTTTCTTTTGATGGGGGCCGCGCAGACGCTGCTCGTGGGTTAGCTGTGGATGGTTGGCGATGCGGCCTCGTCGCCGTGCGCCGGCAGCCATAAACCTGTCGGCACGCCCTGAGCCGGTCCATCCGGGCGGTAGGAGTGGCCATGGCCGTCAGGGATGGGTCTGCGGAAGAGGCAGAAGAAGCAAAAGAGGAGGTGCGACCGCCTTCGGCCAGAGAATTGCACCGTGCTTTAGGCAAAAGTGCCTCGGCTTGGCCGGGCATCATCAGTGGCCTGGAGGAACATTACGCCCCCCTGGAGATGGAATGGCGGCCGTCGAAGCTGGCGTTCGGGCGCATGTGCGCCGTCCGCCACAAGGGGCGCACCCTGGTTTATCTGATGCCCATGGCCGGGCAATTGCTGGTCGGCGTGGTGCTTGGCGAAAGGGCTTATGGGATCGCCATGGCGTCCAAGCTGCGCTCTGCCATCAAGAAAATGCTGTCCGATGCCAGGGCGCATGCGGAAGGCCGTGGCATCCGCTTTGTGGTGAAATCGGCGGCCGATGTGGCCCAGGTCCTTCTTCTGGTCGAATGCAAGCTGACGCCGAAGTGAAGGAGGGGCCCCCCTCCAAAGATTGGGATCGAATGATCCGGTAGGAGTTTGGTTTGGCAGAGGCAAGAAAACCGGCAGGGTTTGTCCATCTTCGGGTGAAGAGTGCCTTCTCTTTGCTTGAAGGGGCGGTGCGTCCCAAGGAGTTGGGCAAGCTCGCCGCCGAGAATGCCATGCCGGCCGTGGCGGTCACGGACGTCAACAATACCTTCGGCATCTATGAACTCTGCGATGCGGTGCTGAAGAATGGCGTGCAGCCGATCGTGGGCTGTCTGCTTTCTGTCGAACTCACCGGCGGCAACGCCCTCGGCTCCAAGCCCAAGCCGCCCTATCTGCCGGTCTATGTCCAGAGCGAGAAAGGCTATCTCAATCTCTGCAAGCTGGTCAGTTCCTCTTATCTCGAGGTCGAAGCGGGCGACTGGCCTCATGTCACGGCGGAGAAGCTTGCGGCGCATTCGGAAGGTCTGATCGCGCTCACCGGCGGCCCTGGCGGCCCGCTCAACAAGCTGGTGGAAACCGGCCAGATGGACGCGGCCGAAGCCGTCCTGGACAAGCTCGCCGGCATTTTCCCCAACCGGCTGTATGTCGAATTGCAGCGCCACGGCATGGCCGAGGAGCGTGCCGCCGAACCGGGCCTCATTGATCTGGCCTATGCCAAGAAGCTGCCGCTGGTGGCCACCAACGACGTGCATTTCGGCCGCGAGGATATGTACGAGGCGCATGACGCGCTGCTCTGTATCGCCGATGCCAGCTACGTCACCCAGGAGGAGCGCCGCCGTCTCACCCGCGAGCACCGCTTCAAGACCGCCGCCGAGATGACGGCGCAATTCGCCGATCTGCCGGAGGCGATCGCCAACACGGTGGAAATCGCCCGCCGCTGCGCGTTCAAGCCGCCCAAGCGCAAGCCGATTTTGCCGAAGTTCGAGCCGGTTTCCGGCCTGTCCGCCGATGAAGAGCTCCGCAAGCAGGCCGAGGAAGGCCTCGATCGGCGTCTGGCCAAGAACGGGCTTTATGCCGATCGCAAGGTTTACGACGAGCGTCTGGATTATGAGCTTGGCATCATCATCAAGATGGGCTTCCCTGGCTACTTCCTGATCGTCTCCGACTTCATGAAGTGGACGCGCGGCCACGGCATTCCGGTCGGTGTGCGCGGTTCCGGTGCGGCCTCGCTGGTGGCCTGGTCGCTCGACATCACCAATCTCGATCCTTTGCGGTTTGGTCTCTTCTTCGAGCGCTTCCTCAACCCGGAACGCATTTCGATGCCGGATTTCGACATCGACTTCTGCCAGGAACGGCGCGACGAAGTGGTGCGCTATGTGCGCGACAAATACGGTCATGAGAAGGTCGGCCACATCCTGGCCTTGGGCTCGTTGCAGGCCCGTGCCGCGGTGCGCGACGTTGGCCGCGTGCTGCAGATGCCGCTTGGCCTTGTCGATCGCATCGCCAAGCTGATCCCCAATCCGCCCGGCAAGCATATCGAGCTCGACCAGGCCATTGATGCCGAGCCGCGGCTGCAGCAGATCGCCGAGCAGGAGCCGATCGCCCAACGCCTGTTCGAAATCGCCCGCAAGCTGGAAGGCCTCTACCGCAACGTCTCCACCCATCCGGCCGGTGTGGTGATCGGCGACCGGTCGCTCGATGAATTGCTGCCGCTCTACCGTGATCCGCGCTCGGAAGTTCCGGTCACCCAATTCGACTACAAGGGCGCCGAAAAAGCCGGCTTGGTGAAGTTCGACTTCCTCGGCCTCAAGACGCTCACGGTGATCTCCGAGGCGCAGAAATTGTTGCAAGCCCGCGGCATCGAGCTGGACACCCAGTCGATCGATTTCACCGACCGGCCTACTTTCGAGATGCTGGCGCGGGGTGACAGCGTTGGCGTGTTCCAGCTGGAATCCACGGGCATGCGCGATCTGATGCGCAAGATGAAGCCTGACCACATCAACGATCTGGTCGCTCTTGTGGCGCTCTACCGGCCGGGGCCGATGGACTCGATTCCGAAATACATCGCGGTGAAGAACGGCCGCGAGCAGCCGGAATACCTGCATCCCAAGCTGGAGCCGATCCTCAAGGAAACCTACGGCATCATGACGTATCAGGAAGACGTCATGCACATTGCCCAGGAACTGGCTGGCTACTCGATGGGGCAGGCCGACAATCTGCGCCGCGCCATGGGCAAGAAGATCGTTGCCGAAATGGTCAAGGAGCGCGAGCGCTTCCTGAAGGGCGCAGGCGAGCGCGGCGTCAAGCCGGATGTGGCCGAGCAGATCTTCGATCAGGCCGCCAAGTTCGCCGGTTACGGCTTCAACAAGGGCCATGCCGCCGCTTATGCCCAGGTCGCCTATCAGACGGCCTATCTGAAGGCCAATTATCCGGTGGAATTCCTCGCCGCCTCGATGACCCTCGATATTGGTTCGACGGACCGCCTCAACGTCTTCCGTCAGGAGGCGCAGCGTCTCGGCATCAAGGTGTTGCAGCCGGACGTCAACCGCTCCGTGGCGGTGTTTTCGTGCGATGCGGAGAAGAAGGAGATTTATTACGCGCTCGCCGCCGTGAAGGGGGTCGGCCGCCAGGCGATGGACCATCTCATTGCGGTGCGCCAGGAAGGCGGTCCGTTCAAGAGCGTCGCCGGCTTGGCGGCGCGCATCGATCCCAAGCAGATCAACAAGCGTGTCTTCGAGAATTTGGCGCGGGCGGGCGCCTTCGACAGCCTCAATCAGAACCGCAAGCAGATGGTGGAGGTCGCCGATGTCGTTCTCGCGTCGGCCTCAGCCGCCGCATCGGAGCGCGAAAGCGGGCAGGTGAGCCTGTTCGGTGGCCCGTCGATGAGCAAGGCGGAATTGCGCCTGCCGTCTGTCCAGGACTGGGCGCCGCATGAGCGCCTTAGCGAAGAATTCAACGCCATGGGGTTCTATCTGTCGGGCCATCCGCTCGACAATTACCGCGTGGCGCTGCATCGGTTGCAGGCCGTCACCTATGCGGAGGTGCTGGAGGATCGTCGTTCGGCTTCGCAGCCCACCCTGGCGGGCACGGTGATCAAGAAATCCGAGCGTCGCAGCAAAAACGGCCAGATGTACGCCTTCGTCTCGTTCTCCGATTCCACCGGTATGTTCGAGATGATGTTTTTCCCCGAGGTCCTCACCGCCTCGCGCCATCTGTTGGAATCCGGCAAGTCGGTGCTGATCAAGTGCAGTGCCACCTGGGAAGGCGACGAGCTGAAGCTGCGCGCCCTCTGGGTGAAGGACCTTGACGTGGAAGCCTCCCAGGCGGGCGAGGGGCTGCGGCTTCATCTCACCGATGCGGCCGCCCTCGGCGGCATCGCCCAGCACCTGCAGCGCCCCGGCAAGGGCATCGTAACCGTCCTGGTGCCCGGCGGTCAAGGAGATGAAGTGGAAATCGACCTTACCAAGCGCCTGCAGGTGTCGGTGACGATGAAGGACGCCTTGCGCATGGTGCCCGGCGTGGTCGCGGTGGAGTCGGTTTAGTGCGCGTCACCCTGAGGTGCCCCTGGTGCGTGCTTCGAGGCTCGCTGCGCTCGCACCTCAGCATGGCGCGCCAGGGGCCACGAAGGGCGCGCGTTTACAGCCGGAATGTCTTGCCCAGCCGCACCGAGATCTGCGACGCATGTGACTGGTAGTAGGTCCCGCTCATCGTGGCGTCGTCGCCGGCCACGATGAGGAGTTCGCTGCCAGGTTCGAACTCCCAGCGGTAGCGCACCGACAGATCGACGTTCTTGCTGATGTTGTCGTACTGCACTTGCCCGCGCAGCTGCATGTCGGGGGTGAAGTTCACCGAGGTGTCGAAGGCGAGTACATGGATCGCCACGGCGCGCGTCGGCATGGCGATCTGTTGGGTGATATGGCGCGCGCTGAACATGTAGGTGTCGTTGGGGTTGATGTTGATCGTGGTGTCGATCTGCAGCAGTTTGCCGCCGTAGAAGCTGCCGTATTGCAGATCGAAATTGCCCGAAAGGAATCGGGACTGCGCCGTGTCGGTGTGGAAGTGCAGGGTCGGCATCGTATAAGTGCCGGCCGGAACCACGATGCCGTGCGGCAGGGTGAAGGAAGGAACGGTATCGGCGTTCTCCCAGGCCTCGAAGAAGAAATAATCGCCATCCTGGGTATAGAAGCCGAACCAGGGATCGTAGTGGAATAGGGTTTGCACCTTGTTGCCCAAGCCGGTGACAAGATTCGACCAGAAACCGATCTCCCACCAGCGGACATACGAACCGGCCGGCCGGTCGCGATAGGCGACGTATCCTGTGTAGTCGCGGATACCTGGCCGCGACACCCAGCCGAGAGCGGGATTGAAGTTCGCGTCCACTTGTTTGAAGCGGAAATCACCTTTCCAGGGCTCGTTGGGGAAATCGAGATTGAGGCCGAACGAATTTCCTTCGCCCATCTTGCTGTCGAAGCTGCGCTCAAAATAGGTGTCGCCCTTCACGGTCTTATCACCGAAGACATCCGATTGGTGAAACTGGAAGTCGCCGCCCACCAGTGTGTTGGCGGATGCGCCGGTGGGATTGCCATTGGTCAGGATCATGCCGAGCTTGGACTCCGACAGAACCGGCATGGTGACACGCATTGTCGACAGCACTTGCTCGCCGACGCCTTGCCCGCGCGCCGTCATCACACTCAAGGCGCCGATGCCCACGCCGGCATAGGTTCATG
>JBJKRM010000017.1:0-5070 GCA_046704685.1 Rhizomicrobium sp. | reverse complement strand
CGGGATGAAAAGGACAAGTTCGAGAAATACTTTTCCGAAAAACCCGGCAGCGGCTCGTAAAATTAACCGTGTAACCGAGCCAGAAATGGGATTTTCTGCCGAAAATCAGTATGTTGGTAACGCTATCTTCGATAGCGGACAGGGTTAGAACACAAATAAGTCCTAATGTTTCAAAGGTTTGAGGAAAGGGTCCTTCCCTTTTGCTCAAACTTATGATAGCTTACAGCCGTTCTGAAATGGACTCGAACGGCGCTGCCCCACCCGGATTAGTGAGAGGTCCGGAGGCGTCGCATTATTGCAGTGCAATAAATAGCGGTGCCGGCCCCATCCGGTCGGCGCGGTTTCGAGTGCGCGATACGGAAAGTGAAATGACCACTGCCAAAGCCCCTGCTGCATCCACGTCGGCGAAAAAGGTACCGGCGAACTCCAACAAGAAACTCGAATTCAAGGCCAACGATCATGTCGTGTATCCCACACATGGCGTTGGCAAGATCATGCGCATAGAGGAGCAGGAAGTTGCGGGCATCAAGCTCGAGTTGTTTGTCATCACCTTCGATAAGGACAAGATGACCCTGCGCGTTCCTACCACGAAGGCCAAGGCCGTCGGCATGCGCAAACTATCGTCGCCAGACATCGTCGCGACCGCGCTTAACACACTGAAGGGCCGTGCCCGCGTCAAGCGTACGATGTGGTCCCGCCGCGCGCAGGAGTACGAAGCGAAGATCAATTCAGGCGATCTGGTCTCGATTGCGGAAGTGGTGCGCGACCTGCATCGCGCCTCCGGTCAGCCAGAGCAGTCCTATTCCGAGCGCCAGCTCTATGAAGCCGCACTCGCCCGCATGGCGCGTGAAGTGGCTGCGGTGGAGCGGATCGATGAGCAAGCGGCCGTGAAGCGCGTCGAAGGCGCACTTCTGAAAAAGGCCGCCTAATCGGCTGTTTCAAACGCAAATCAGCGCGGAAGGCCTGGATGTAGTCCGGGCCTTCTTGTTTTCGCGGGTGTCGCCGTTATGCTTGCCGTATGTGGAAACGAGCAAATTACGGTGTAGGGATCGCCGTCGGCGTCGCAATCGGCGTGGCTCTTGGAACCGCCATGAACAGCCTGGCGCTGGGTATTGCCATTGGTGTCGCGCTCGGCGTCGCCCTCGCGCCCGCCTTCGGACGACACCGCCCCGATGAGAAACAAGCTGACTAACGAACGATCAGCTTGCTCCCCAACGGAGAGAAGCGCCCGCATTTCGGACAACGGCGCAGCATGACCTTTAAGGCCCCAGTCAAAAGCGAACCGCCGACAATCAGCAGAAGCATGCCAGCCAGAACCACAATGGCAACGTGGACGAACACTACCAGTAGTAGGGCCGCTGCGACGAACAGAATTCCCGTCATAATCACGCGCGCTGTAGGCCGCGACGGCAATTCAGCTCCGCAATGACCACAATTCATTGCAGCAATTCAATCTGTTTGGGATTGCCCACGGCGATTTCGGGACCGTTTTGTTGCTGCACAATGCCACGCACCCGGATCAGCTTGCCTTCGTAATTAAGCGGGTCGACCCCCATGCGCCGAAATCTCTTCGCATCATCGGGCGAAATCATGACGGTGAAGTCGTGATGCCAATCCGGGCCAAAGTTGAGATAAATCCTCCCGTCCTTCACGGCGGCCGAAAGCACCCGACCCACCACGATCTGGAATGTCCCCGCATAGGGGGCAACCGCCTCCGGTGAGCGAACGGCATACGCTGGATCGGCCCAGAGCCCCAGCCCTGCATGACGCGCCTCAGCCTCGGCCGCATAAAGCCTACGATAGCATTCGCCGCGGTCGGGCGAGATGTCGACGCGCGCCAAGCCTTTCTTCAACAGAGCGATCTGTAGCCACGTGCCGTCTAGCGTGAATATCTGGGACCGCACGCGGTCATAACGGTCCTCCTTGGGGTAGATGGCATGAGCATTGACCTCATGTCCCATAGCGAGTGCTTGCAGCTCGGCAAAGGCACGATCTTGCATGGCCTGTGGACCGCGATCCTGCGCAGCGTTCGGCAGCCGAATGCCTTCGAGATGCAGCGCCCGTCCGTCCTTCAACACCAGGACATCGTTGGTGGGCTCGATACGAACGATCGGAACGTGCCCAATCTCCACCGGACCAGCGCAACGGGGGACAGGCTGTGCAAGAGAAGGTGCGGCCACTGTGACCGCAATCACCAGAACCCAAAATCTCATGGCCATCCCCCAACCGTCCAATCCCATTGTGCACGAATTTTAGGTCCGTCGCACCAGCCGGGTGTCGTTACAGGGCGGTTGCGACGCCTTCTCGACAGGCCCGTGCCCCACGGCCAAATCCTTTAAGCCTTCCGTGTTGTGGACCCACTTATGGCCCATGTCCCGGCTCCCTTTGCCCGCCAAGGCCGAGCGGGCGCAAAATACGCAATAAACGATAACAGTCTTGCCCTTGTCGAAATTCCTGTCGTGGCAGGACGAAGCCGGACCAGCCCAGAACTCCAACAGCCCGCGCAAACCGTTAACCGCACCCAACATCTGTTTGAGGTCGGCGGCCGTATATCCGCCCATCGTCACTGGGTGACCGGATCCAGGCTGACACCCGCCGGAATCGGGCAGCTGTCCGGCACAAAAAAGTCGCGCATCAGGGAGCAGGAGCGATCGACGCGGTACCGATCGAAATCCGTTACCCCATTTTGCGACAGGAACGTGTCATCGATCAGGAAGTTGCCCGTGAACTGCCGGGCCGGCTTATGGAAGACAGCATAGGCCGCATCCGCCATGATGTCGGTTGTACGGCAGCTGCGTAGTCCGTCCTCACCAGCCAGCACATTTTTCACTGCCGCTGTCGCAATAGCGGTGCGCGGCCATAAAGCATTGAACGCAATGCCGTCGTCACGAAATTCCTCGGCCATTCCGAGCACACACATGCTCATGCCGTACTTGGCCATCGTGTAGGCCGTGTTGTGACGGAACCACTTTCTGTTCATGTCGAGCGGGGGCGACAGCATCAACACGTGCGGGTTTTCGGCCTTCATCAGATGTGGAACACATGCCTTGGAAACGAAAAAGGTGCCCCGTGTGTTCACTTGATGCATCAGGTCGAAACGCTTGGTCTCGGTTGCCAGTGTACCGGTGAGAGAAATAGCGCTGGCGTTGTTCACGCAGATATCGATGCCGCCGAAGCGCTCGACCGCCGCGGAGACTGCCGCATTCACCTGCCCCTCGTCGCGAACATCGCAGACGACGGCAAGCGCTTTGCCACCGGCTTGCTCCACATCACGAGCGGCCGTGTGGACCGTGCCGGGCAGCCGCGGATGACGTACCTTGGTCTTGGCGGCGATCACGATGTTCGCGCCGTCACGGGCCGCCTTGAGCCCAATCGCAAGTCCGATCCCCCGACTGGCCCCCGTAATGAACAGCGTCTTGCCGGCTAATGACATTGTTGTCGTCTCAGTGCAGCACCCTACCTTGTTTTCGCGATCTTCGTGGGTCAAGCCGGACGCCAAGGGTGACGTTGGGACATGCGCCGCACGTAAATAATTCTTCAGCCGTTCACGTTCGCTTTGTTGTGCTTGGCGCGCGCACGCCTTGCCCCCTAAAGTCCCGGAAAGATTCCTGTAACCTCAAGGGCCCATCCATGCGGCTTGCGTCCAACGCCTTCTTGGCCACATGCCCACGCGCAGCACAGCTACAAAGCGTCTCGACGAATGGTCATGCCACAAATCCGATGAGTAACACCGATATCATTTGTCCCTCGACATCTGGCATGAACAAGACATCGGGTTCGGTACCACCGGCATACGCTACGAGCCGACGGTGAGAGATGACGTGAAACTTATCATTGAAGCACTTTTTCAACAGCAGAAAGACTGACCATGAAAACCTCAGCTCGTGATCTTCCGGCGCGCTACGGCGCAGTCGCCATGTTCTTGCACTGGATGATCGCCATTACGATCATCGCCAATATCTGCATCGGACTGTACGCAAGCGACCTGCCGTTCAGAGACCCTGACTTCATGAAACTGATGTGGTGGCACAAATCGATCGGCCTTCTGGTACTCATACTCAGCGTTTTGCGCGTTGCCTGGCGCTGGATGAATCCGGCACCGCCGCCACCCAAAGGCCTCGACCCTTGGATCCGGGTATTGGGTTCTTCCGTGCAGCACCTATTTTATTTCATGATTGTGGTGATCCCACTGGCTGGATGGCTGATGGTGTCAGCCGGCGCCCATGGCCATGCAACGTCCTTTTTCGGTTTGTTCAACTGGCCGGCATTCCCGGGGCTTTCGGGACTGACGCGCTCTGCAGCACATCCCTATCACGAGACATTCGAAACCATACACGTCTGGCTGGCCTGGGCGATGGTCGGTCTGGTGCCGTTGCACATTCTTGCCGGCCTTTACCACCACTTTATCCGGGGCGACAACGTGCTCCTGCGCATGGTACCAGGCACGAGGCTGCGTAGCGACGCATAGGGACCGTGATCGTCCTGACGCTTAGAGCAGGCGTACTCGCAGCGCCAGTTCGAACGGCAGAGCGAACTTTACTTCAGCGCACGGTCGGGGGTGACGAACCCCTGACCGTCTTCCCATCTCCCGCCTCAAGGCCGCAGCAATCCAATAGTCGCCCAGGGCCTCGTTCCTCACTGGCGGCCGTCTTGCTTTCGGATCATCAACTAACCACGGGCATTGGCAAAAGCCACGAAATGTTGTTCATCTGGCAACGTCACGAGCGGAGACTGGATTCCACAAACAGCGACGGGATTTCACAGGCGTCTTCAAAGCCGCTCCTGTAAAATGTGCCCGACATCTCGGTCCGCTGTTGCCAGCGGTCGGGGCATGACATGATGAACAGGCAATGAGCGACATCCGGGACACCAATCAACGCCAAGCCGATGCGGTGGCGATCGCCGAGGCCGCAGCACTGCTGCGACAGGGCCGCCTGGTGGCATTTCCGACCGAGACGGTCTATGGCCTCGGCGCTGATGCAACCAACGGCAACGCGGTTGCTTCAATCTTCGCCATCAAAGCACGCCCGCGCATCAACCCATTGATCGTACACGTGTCCGGACTTGTAC
>JBJKRM010000016.1:0-3380 GCA_046704685.1 Rhizomicrobium sp. | reverse complement strand
GTACACCACCACGTGGACATCTGGATGACATCCCATTCGGATGCGGGCCGCATTCCGCGGGTCCGCCAGATGATGAACTGGCTGACACGCGCTTTCTCACCAAAGGTCTATCCGTGGTTCCGCGACGAATACATCCCACCAACCGAACTGCTGAAACACTATCACGGACCAATTCCAAGGAATCCATTTGAAGACGTAATCAGCGAGCAACGCAAAATTGGGTAATGAGCCATGGGCGGGAAAAAACCGGGTTCAATCGACAAAGAGATCGCATTGCGCCTCAAGGCGTGCCGGGCAAGCCGTGGACTTTCGCAAACAGAACTGGCATCCCAGCTGGGCATAACCTTCCAACAGGTGCAGAAATACGAGCAGGGCATCAACCGGATCGGTGCCGGCCGGCTTTTTGAGATGTCCAAAATCTTCGGGATTCCGGTGCAAACGTTTTTCCCGAAAGCCGAGGACTCGGGGTTCTCAGGAATCCCGGACACCTTACAGGTGTCCGAGTTCATGCTCAGCACCGATGGCTGGCGTCTGTGCCGGGCCTTTCTCGAAATCGCCTCACCGCAAACGCGTCGGTCAATAATCGCCCTGGTACAACAACTAAGCGATGCCGAACGGTTACGCCAAAACGGCAGGTTGCCGCCTGTAGCGATGTAAGCTTGTTATTGTCCCAATCAGACGCGCTTCAGCTCTCAGGGTTGCGCCACTTGTTGCAAACTACGGCTTGATTGCGATTGGGCCACGCCCGCGCCCAGCAGCACGGCATACAGAAGCGCCACGGCCGGTAATTGAAGACTGAAATCAACACTGGAATGCACGGCGACCAACGCACTCGCACCAATTGCTGCAATAGAATAAGCTCTATTGCGCCGCCGTTGACGCACGCCCCTCAGGCAAATGCCGGTGAGCCAGACCAGCGCAATCCACCAAGCGATCGCGGCCGGAAGCCGAATCCCGGCGGCGAACTCTAGATAGTCGCAATGAGCCTTGTCCATCACATGCGGATAGACTCGAGACGCATAGAGGGGATAGGCATCCTCGAAACTGCCGAGCCCAAGCCCAAACCATGGCGCGTCGGCAATCATTCTCCGCGTGGCAGCCCACAGACTGAAGCGAAGCTGGTCACCAGTATCACTGGCCAGGAGCTGACCAATCCGGCTGCCGAGTGTGTCGCCATTGAATGCAATGAATACCAGAAGCGGTGCAACAGCAGCAGACGTGCCCGCTGCTGCCCACAGGCGAGACGTCCGACTACGGACAATCGTGAGCGACACTGCCCCAATAACCCCGAACCCGAACATCGTGGCAACGAAGCCGGCCCGAGAAGCTGAAGCCACAACACCAGCAAAGGTCAACAGCGCCGCAATCAGCACTGGCGCGCCGCGGCCGAAGCAGAATGACAAGATGGTCTCCGCCAACCGCCGCCAACCCCGTTCCGCAACAATCGCCTCATTGCCTGACGCAAACAGCCTAGCCACCGCGGCTATCGTCACCATACCGGCATAGGTCGCAAAGGAATTGTGCAGCATGAACGGTCCGGAGAACAAAGAACTTCGCCAGGGAACGCTGTAGAATATGGCGGTCTGCCGGGTGCCGGAAAATTCCAGGACAAAAGCGTAAAATGCATACGTCGCGCCGATTGCGATTATCGCGTTGAACAGCAGCTTCGCTGTCTCGGCACGACGCGCCATCCGGAACGCCAACCAGCCGGCAAACAGATAGCTTGCCAACTTGACGACTTCGCTTTCGGTACGCCACGGATTAAGCGAAATGACACCTGTGACGGGTTTTCCGAAAGCATCGGACGCCATGCCCCAGACAGGATGAACCCAGTTTTGCGGGACACCCGGTGCGATCTGAATGACCGCCCAGGCGAGCGCCAGAACACTCAAAAGAAGGGGCCCAACGATGATGCGGTTGCTGGACCAGGACTCTTCGGGCGTACCGAAGCTACCAAGAACCCAAGCCATCCAGCACAACGCTACCAGCATCTCCTGAACGCCAGCGGCCCAGGCAATAGCCCCACCGAGAGGGAACGGTGACCACGCTAGCGTGGCAACCAGAAGGTAGACCGATGTGGTCCTCGCAATCGAACCAACACGTAGAAACGAGACGCTCGGAAGGTGTGCAGGCGCTGTCATGATCCCCGCCTCCGCCGTAGCGCGCCGGCGTACCAACGGTTGATGGCCCGGATATCGTCATCCTCAAAGGCACGGGTAATGATTTCTTCCCCCTTATGGGTTTCCAGAAGCTGCCGCAATTGCATGTGTAGGGATGGTTCGCTCCAAAGCAGGCGGGTTTGCGCCAAAGCCAAGTCGCGCGAATCCGCATCCAACCACCACCACATCAAAGCTGCATCCCGCGCTCGCCGCCCAATCAACCAGAAGTCGCGAGGCGCGAGAACCAGCGCCTGTGAGAGCGCGCGGGCCGCGGCCGCCTTGTTGCTCAGAAAGAGCGATTCCGACAGCAACGTCCAACCGCGTGGCGACGCCGGTTCTCGGCGCAGTCCTTCTTCAAGCAGAGGGATGACATCTGAGGTCTGTTGTCCAGCCCGCTGGCGGGCTTCTGCTTGCTCAATCATTGCCAGCCCGTTGCGGTGGTCGGCGCGCGACAGCGCTTCAGCAGCAGCCGTATAAGCCTTTTGGGGGACCGGAATCTCCGCAACCATGTATACTGGCACAGGGATCGCGGCATCCCGTGCCAATCCATCGCGGAAATGCGCCCAACCAAACACTGCGAGCGCCATTCCCGGGATCAGTAACGCAGCGCCGATTGTGATCTTCGCCAAACACTCAATCAGCGTAGTATTTGCTGTAGCTGTAGTAGTTTTGGTAGCCATAGCTGTAATAGCGGAAACGTTCGTTGTCGGCGCGCGCCAGCGCGACTCCGGCAAGTGGAGCGCGAACATCGGCTAAAATACGAGCGGCATTGGCGACCGCGTCCCGCGGCGTCTTCTCCCAACGGATCACCATCAGAACGGCATCGGCAATTAGGCTGAGGATCTTGGTGTCATTCACCGGCAACAACGGTGCCGAGTCGATGATCACCAAATCAAAGCTCTCGCGCAGCCTCGTAACAAGGTTCTTCATGGCATAAGACGCCAGGATGTCCGTCGGACTTGCTGGCGTGTGAAGACATGGAAGAATCAGGGCTCCAGATCGACTGTCATGGTGCAGGCATTCTTCGATCGAAGCCTCTTCGGTAAGGGTCTCTATCAGCCCTTTTTCATGTCCCTGTATGCTCGCGGTCTTGCTCACATTTGGACGGCGCAGATCACCATCAACGATAACGGCCTTGAGACCGCCGCGTGCGGCGATGCGCGCCAGACTCAACGCGACGGTCGTTTTTCCTTCACCCGGAACCGAAGAGGTGATGACGAT
>JBJKRM010000015.1:0-3148 GCA_046704685.1 Rhizomicrobium sp. | reverse complement strand
GAAATGCCCGGTTGCGGCACTGAAGCTCCTCAAAGCGCCCATTTTTCGGGGATTTCGGTGCCAGACCGGTGCATCGGCGACTATGGCGGGCGAGGTTTGACGCCATCCCTTTTCGGTGCATGCTTGGTCATCGGGGGACCCGGATGCTGACCCGACTAGCTGTTTGTGGATATCGTTCTCTGCGCCAACTCGTCGTGGAACTCGGCCCGCTCAACATCGTTGCAGGTCCAAACGGCAGTGGAAAATCGAGCCTTTATCGTGCTCTCAGATTCCTGGCCGACGTCGCACAGGGACGGGTCATCCAGTCTCTCGCGGCCGACGGCGGCCTGCAGTCGACCCTGTGGGCCGGCCCGGAAGCCTTCTCCCGCGAGATGAAAACCGGCTCTGCCGAAATCCACGGCACGGTCCGCCGGAAGCCGGTCGCTCTCAAGCTCGGCTTCTCCGGTGACGATGGCGGCTATGCCATCGATCTGGGCCTGCCAATACCGACAGGCTCGCTGTTTTCGCGCGACCCCGAGATCAAGGTCGAAACCGTGTGGGACGGCGAAACACTGGGCCGCACCAATGTCATGGCCGACCGCCGCGGGCCTCTGGTGCGCGTGCGCAGCGACTCCGGCCGTTGGCGCGATATCGCCACCCACCTGCCGCCATGGGATTCCATGATGACCCATAGCGCCGATCCGGCGAATGCGCCCGAGCTTTTGCACTTGCGCGAGCGCATGCGGGACTGGCGCTTCTACGACCAGCTCCGCACCGATCGCGATGCACCGGCAAGGCGGCCCCAGGTGGGCACCTACACTCCGGTCCTGGCCAGCGACGGCTCGGATTTGGCGGCGGCCGTCCAGACCATCATCGAAATCGGCGATGGCGAAGCGCTGGCCGACGCGGTGCTGGATGGATTCGAGGGAGCACGGATCGATGTGGCAGCCAGTGAGGGCCATTTTGAATTGCAGATGCATCAGCACGGCCTTCTTCGCCCGCTCAAATCGGCCGAACTGTCGGACCGCACGCTGCGCTATCTGATCCTGATCGCGGCGCTGCTTTCGCCGAGACCGCCGGAGTTCATGGTGCTGAACGAGCCGGAAGCCAGCCTCCATCCGGACCTTCTGCCGGCTCTGGCGCGATTGATCGCGCGCGCCGCCGAGCGATCCCAGATTGTCGTCGTGTCGCATGCTCCAGCGCTGGTTTCCGCCGTCGAAACAGAAGTGGGCATCGAGACCAAAATGATCGTGCTCGACAAGCAGCTTGGCGAAACGGTCGTTCGCGACCAGCCCAAACCGGCGTGGTGCTGGCCAACACGCTGAACTGGCTGCGGGCCGGACAGATCCGCGTCGAGCGCCAGCGCCCGCCGGAAATGCAAAAGGCGTGGCCCTGGCGGACCACGCCTTTTCTGTTCGTTGCCGGTGCGGACCGTCAGGCGTCAGTATTCTGGCTGGGGCTGTTGTCCTGGCGCTCGGCGATACGGGCCGACTTGCCGCGGCGTCCGCGCAGATAATAGAGCTTGGCGCGGCGCACGCGGCCCTTGCGGATCACCGTCACGCTGTCGACCAGCGGCGAATAGATCGGGAAGACACGCTCGACGCCCTCGCCATAGGAGATCTTGCGAACCGTGAAGCTCTCATTGAGCCCCTGACCCTGACGGGCGATGCAGACGCCTTCGAAGGCCTGCAGACGCTCGCGCGTCTTGTTCTGCTTGGTCTTCTCGTCAAAGGTGACATCCACCACCTTGACGCTGACCTTGAGCGTGTCGCCCGCCCGGAATTCGGGAAGCGGCTTGGCGCGCAGGGTCTTCATCTGCTCGGCTTCGAGCGTCTGGATCAGGTTCATCACAATCTCCGCACAGTTGTTCTTTTGCTACTGCGATGGGCGTCAATCGCAGTTTGAGGCGGGGGCTATAGCCTAAGGCTTCGATTTTTCAAAGAGGGACCAGAGATCAGGTCGCCGCAGGGCGGTCAGGCGCTCGGCCTCGGCTCGCCGCCATTTCGCGATTTCCTTGTGATTTCCGTTGTTTAGCACATCCGGAATGGCCCGGCCTTCGAACTGCTGGGGGCGGGTGAATTGCGGGTATTCCAGCAGCCCGTCCGAGAAACTCTCCTCGGCCGGCGAGGCGGCAGCCCCCAGCACGCCCGGGATCAGGCGGACGGCGGCTTCCATCACGGCCATGGCGGCGATCTCCCCGCCGGCCAGGACGAAGTCGCCAAGCGAGATTTCCTCCATCTGCCGGGCTTCGATCACCCGCTGGTCGAGGCCTTCGAAGCGGCCGCACAGCATCACCACGCCTGGCCCCTCCGACAGCGCCTTGACGCGGGATTGGGTGAGCGGGGTGCCGCGCGGTGACAGGTAAATGAGAGGACGTCCTGCCCGTTCGACCGCGTCGATCGCCGCCGCGGCGACGTCGGCGCGCATCACCATGCCGGGACCACCGCCGGCCGGCGTGTCGTCGACCGTGCGGTGCTTGCCGATGCCGTGCTCGCGGATGTCCTTCACCTCGAGCGACCACAGCCCGTTCTCCAGCGCCTTGCCGGCGAGCGAAACGCCGAGCGGCCCGGGGAACATCTCGGGGAACAGGGTGAGGACGGTGGCGGACCAGGGCATGGCGCGAATTCAGCACTCGTTTGTCATGGCCCGCAACTGCGGGCCATCCAGGTAACACCCGATCAGGATTCGAAGAGATGCACCGTGCATTCCCCTCTACACCTCGCCTCTCCCCAACTGGATGGCCCGCATTGGCGGGCCATGACAGCTTTGGTGTGGTGAGGGCTACTCCTCATCCCGCGCCGGTCCCGCTTCCACCTCGTCGGGAACGGCGACGATGAGGCGGCCGGCCTTGACATCAATGGTGGGGACGTTGTCGCGGGTGAAGGCGAGCAGAATCTCGTCACCGGTATCGGCGGCAATCACCAGAACGTCGCCGGCGCCGTAATTGTGCACGGCAAGCACCTTGCCGATGCGACAGCCGGAAGCGTCCTCGGCGTCGAGGCCGATGAGATCGGCATGGTAGAACTCGCCATCTTCGGCCACCGGGAACGAGCCGCGCTTGACGAACAGCTCGGTGCCCTTGAGCGCCTCGGCCGCCTCGCGGTCACGGATCTCGACGAAGGTCGCCACGGCTTCGCTGTCGCGTCCGGGACGCAGCGCCTCCAACGTG
>JBJKRM010000014.1:0-4746 GCA_046704685.1 Rhizomicrobium sp. | reverse complement strand
GGCAGTGAGCGCTACCGTTGGCAGCTTCCACAAAGGCTGCGTTAGCGCAGCTTCTGTACAAAGACGTGAGATGCGCTGACCACGCAAACGTGCTGCATGTGGCCTGGCATGCTGCGGGTCAAGGGGCAAACCTCGTAGTCCGCAAATATGTTTACACCAAAGCCGGTCAGCACTTTTTGAACGTTGGACGGCAAGGGTGGTTCCCTTGCATCGTCGAACTCGCCGGTCGCATCGACGGCGGCGAGCATGCGATGCGTGCCTACGCGCCAAATCCGATAGTTCCAGGACCCGTTGGTGATCGATAGTCTTCCATGCACAACAAAACACGGCCCAACCAATTTGGGGCTCGTTTTGCATTGCGCCGTATTGCTGGCACCAAATGCTGAGCCAGCCGTAACGATCAGCAAAAGAAGAACACCGAAGCGCCGCATCCTCTCCCCCACAAGTGAAGCGGGACGTGCTTCTGTTGCCCGGTGCACGTCCCAAAACCGCCCTTGGCTAACTAGAAGTTAGGCAGCGAGGGCCATTTCATTATCGTTGGCACCGATACGATTAGCCCGATAACGGCGGATACCATACCGAGCGAAAGGACAACCTTTACACGTCCGTCGATCCTGTTTCGCCCCCGCATCGGCCCGTCGTCGCCCTGTGGGCTATGCCGGGCAATTCCCCCGGAAAGGGGAATTGGTGGAGGCGCCGGGTACCGCCCCCGGGTCCGGTCCGCTTATTACGAAGCCGTTTATCGCCATAGTCGGTTGCCCGACCTGCCTAATATAGGGGTATCGCGGGAGGTTTTGAAGGGCGCGGCTCTACGGCGCTAGACTGGCATGCGGAATCGGCTATTACCGGCACAATGCGCCCGTATCTCGACCTGCTAGACCGCGTCCTTAACACCGGCATCCGGAAAAGCGACCGCACCGGGACCGGAACCCTGTCGGTGTTCGGTCACCAGATGCGCTTCGACCTTTCTGAGGGCTTTCCCCTGGTCACCACCAAGAAGCTGCACACCAAGTCGATCATCTACGAGCTTCTCTGGTTCCTGCGCGGCGACACCAATGTGCACTGGCTGCAGGAGCATGGCGTCACCATCTCGGACGAGTGGGCCGACGCCAATGGCGAGCTGGGGCCGGTCTATGGCCATCAGTGGCGCGCCTGGCCCCGCAGCCCGTCGGGCACCCTGGACCAGATCACCACCGTGGTGAACGACATCAAGACCAATCCCGATTCCCGCCGGCTTATCGTCACCGCCTGGAACCCGGCCGACAACCCGCGCCAGGCGCTGCCGCCCTGCCATGTGCTGTTCCAGTTCTATGTCGCCGACGGCAAGCTGTCCTGCCAGCTTTACCAGCGCTCGGCCGACATCTTCCTCGGCGTGCCGTTCAACATCGCCTCCTATGCCCTGCTCACCATGATGATGGCGCAGGTGACCGGTCTTGCGCCCGGCGAGTTCGTGCACAGCCTGGGCGATGCGCATCTTTATTCGAATCATGTCGAGCAGGCGAAGGAGCAGCTGGCGCGCGAACCCTTCGCATTGCCGGTGATGCGGCTCAATCCCGAGGCGAAAGACATCTTCCATTTCAAATACGAAGACTTCACCCTCGAGAACTACCAGGCCCATCCCCACATCAAGGCGCCGGTGGCCGTCTGACATCCGGCACGGGAACGCTCCGGCACCGTTCCGCGAACGGTGCCGGATGCAGGCTCAATAGAAGATGTTGTAGACGACGCGGACGATCTCGCCCGTATACACGTCGATCAGCAGGGCATCGGGTCCATAGCGCACCCACCTCGTTCCCGGAGGCGGCGGCATCAGGCCGTACTGCCAGAACTGGATGATGAAATACCGGTTGGCAAAGAAGATCGAAGGCAGGTACTCGCCATAGCTCCAGCGGCGATAGTGGTAGCCGCGCGGCCAGTAATAGCGCCCATAATGGTAGCGGTGCCTGGAGTGGTAGTTCCGCTGATAGTGATGCCGTTCGTAGCGCGGCCGGTACGACCGGTCATGCCGCCAGCCATTGCGGCTGTCGAAATGCTGTCGGTTGCGGTCGTTGTTGAAGCGCTGCCGGTCGTGCCGGTTGTTTTGGTCGTTGTTGAAGTGGCGCCGGTCGCGGTTGTTGTTGAAAGTCCGCTGGTTGTTTCGGCTGTTTCGGCTGTTGTTGAAGTGTTGCCGGCCGTGGTTGCCGTTGAAATTCCGCTGGTTGTGGCGGTTGTTGTTGAAGCGGCGCGTCTCGTATCTGTTGTTGTGGCTGCTGGACCGGTTGCCATAGCTCCGGTTGTTTCGCGTCGACCTTTCGTGCGTCGAGCGATCCCTATGGGAATTCGACGAGGCCGAGTGGTTGTTGTGCTGGGTTTGGTTGTTGTCGTGGCGTCGGTGGTGATCCTGAGCAGCGGCGCTTCCGATAAGCAGAGCACATGCCAGGAGTGCCATTGCTGTTTTCATGGCGGCGCTCCCTGTGAAAATTGTGGGGCGGACTTGCGGGTCCGCATCGTCTCCTGCATTCGCATTCTGCAGTTTACACCGGGCTATCCTGAACCCAGGATGAATGCCCACCGATCAAGCGAGGATTTGCGCATGATGAGGCATGCCGACACCTCGTGGATGCGCGCCGCGCACCCGGATCGCCTCGGGCGGCACCAACAAAGCTTTCAAGGCTCCACAATCCTGTGGCTGCAACGGCGCCATACCGTCTTGCGTTCCGCGCCATGGCAGTGTGAGGCTCCGTCCGAAAGGAATCTCCAGCGATGATTGCGATCCGCGCCGCCAGACCGGGAGACGAGGCCCTCGTTCTCTCTTTTATCCGCGATCTGGCCGAATACGAAAAGCTGCTGGATTCGGTGGTGGCGAGCGAAGACAGCGTCCGTGCGGCCCTGTTCGGTCACAACCCGCGCGTTTTCTGTGACATCGCGGAAGAGGACGGCGAGCCGGCGGGATTTGCCTTGTGGTTCTACAACTACTCCACCTTCCTGGCGCGCCACGGCCTCTATCTGGAGGACCTCTTCGTCAAGCCGCACTATCGTGGCCGCGGCATCGGCAAGGGCTTGCTCCAGAACCTCGCCGCGCGGGCGGTGCGCGAAGGCTGCGGCCGTCTGGAATGGTCGGTGCTGAACTGGAACGCGCCGTCCATCGCCTTTTATGAAAGCCTTGGCGCCCACCCGTTGGACGGTTGGACGGTCTATCGCCTCACCGGCGATGCCCTGCAGGCCATGGCGACATGAGCGCGCCGATCACCCTCGTCGTGGCCCGGGCCGACAACGGCGTCTTTGGCGCCGCCGGCACACTGCCCTGGCGTCTGCCCGATGACCTGAAGCGCTTCAAGCAGATCACCCTCGGCAAGCCCTGCATCATGGGGCGCAAGACCTGGGACAGCCTGCCGAAAAAGCCGTTGCCCGGCCGCACCAATATCGTGCTCACCCGCCGCATCGGTTTTGCCGCCGAAGGGGCGGTTGTCGCCCGCTCGCTCGACGAGGCGCTGGCCTTGGCGCAGGCGGAAAATCCGCCGGAGATCATGGTGATCGGCGGTGCCGATGTCTTTGCCGCCGCCCTGCCGCGCGCCGCCCGCATCCATCTCACAGAGGTGCATGCGACCCCGGACGGCGATGTGCAGCTGCCGCCGTTTGATCCGCAGCATTGGCATGAGGTTAGCCGGGAATCCGCAGGCCCCACCCACAGTTATGTCACGCTGGCGCGTCGCTCCTGAGAGCTGTACGCAATCGAACGTAAACCTAACCTAGCGGCAAACAGCCGTTTCCCGTATGACTCCCGCGCACGGCAATCTTCTGGGGGAGACATCCGAATGCGCTTCAGCACCATTGCACTGTCGTTTGTGGCGTTGGCGTCGGTCGCCTTGGCGGCCCCGACCGAGGACGAGCTGATGGCGAGCCGTTATGGCAACACGCTGGTGATCAAGGACATGCTCGGCACCTCGCGGGTCTATTACCACAAGGATCACACCTTCCTGGCCGCCAGTTGGCTGGGCGACGTGAAGGGGCATTGGAAGATCGAGAACGGCAAGATGTGCCTTTATGCCGAGGATTATCCGCTGCTCTACAAGCTCAAATACAAGATCCCCGAATGCGACGTGATCGAGATGCACAAGGTCGGCGACAAGTGGGACGAGAACGGCCGGCACTACGAACTCGTCAAGGGCATCCAGAAGCCCTGATCAGGGCGGGGCGAGGTCGAATTCGATGGTGACCCGCTGACCGGCGCCGTCGAAGCGGCGCTCGCCGCGCGGCAGCCAGGAGGGATGCAGGATGATCATGCCTGACCCCGGACGGATGGTCTCCACCTGTCCGGCGGTCAGCCCGTTGGGCACGCGGAAGCCGTATTGCGGCGCCACCATGGCCGGCAGCACGCCGCGCGGGTCGGCCAGTTCGGCCTCGCCGCCAAGCGCCTCGTCATCGAGCTTCTGATAGCCGTCGTCGACGTAATAGACGCCGGACCACAGCCAGCCCGGGCGCGCCGCCCGCTCCAGAAATTCGCCCTTGTTGCGGATCGCCGCCAAGGCGCTGATCGTCCAGTCCAGCGTGACACGCGAGCCGTTGCGCGTTGCCGTGAGACTGTCGGCCAGCTCACGCAAGACGCGGAACAAGGTCTGCACATGGGTGCCGCCCCAGCTTTCGAAGTCGGGCGTCGATCGCCAGCCCTGGCTGGCATTGCCGGAACCGTTCGCCGACTCAAGCCGTGCCTTTTCGAGGATGATGGGGCGCAGCTCGTTATTGAACTCCTGCGCCACCGGCAAGAAG
>JBJKRM010000013.1:0-9824 GCA_046704685.1 Rhizomicrobium sp. | reverse complement strand
TATGAAAGGGCGACCATCGCTCTCCATGACGTGAAAATTGCATCGTCCTCTATCCAACGCGACGACACGCATTTTGCTGTCGTATGCCACCTGGATACGGGTGTCCGTATCGAGAAATACCTGCGTGCCATCCGCAAGCACGACATGTTTCTGCTCACCAACCGCTGTTTCATACACCTTTGCTGAGGCGCGTTGCCAAAGCACGAGGCTAACACCGCATAGAGCTATTGTACCTACACTAGCAGCCAGCACCCGGCGCCGGGTTGGTGCCGCCGACCTCGGTGGCTCAAACGACGCCAAATCGACTGCTCCAGCGAGATCCCAGACCTCGGTGACCACCTCGAAGGCTTCAGCGTGCCGAAAATCTGCGGCCAGCCACGTTTGAAAGGCTCGCTCGTCCTCAGGATGTTTGTCGTCGGCGCGGAGCCTGGCTAGCCATGCAGCCGCCTCGGCCCTCACTTCAGGGGAAATCGTACTCACGGTCGACATGTCACCAACCTTGCGACCACTCGGTCAAAAACAGGGCCGCTTTTGCAATATGCTTTTCGACGGCGCTTTGGCTAATTCCGAATTGGACCGCAATTTCTCGATACTTTAGCCCATGAAGACGATGCATCAGGAATATCTCACGTGTCCGCGGCGGCAATTTCGCCAATCCTTCCTTCACTCTGGATAGACGCGCTCGTGCAGCAATCACCTCATCCTGAAGCGGCGCATCATCCGGTCGCTGTCCATCTCGCCGATCATCACCCGGCTCCCAAAACTTTTCATGTCTATGAATGTCGATCGCGATATTCGTAGCCGCTCGTACAAGAAATGCTGTTGGATTTTCAACGGTATGTTCAGAACGATATTTTTCAAGCCGCAGGAAAGCGGAATGCAGCAAATCCTCTGCATCACTGCGCCCCCTGGTATGTCGCGCTACAAGCCTCAGCAGTCTCGCCCAATGGGCTCGCTCTGTTGACAGTTCCACCATTCCCCGCCCCTTCTGACGAATAATAGCAGGAACACTTGCTGCAGCGCCGATTTTTTTCGGTGCCACGCCATGGGGAAAAGCACCACAAGTTCGTCTATCGCTAATGCGGCAATCCGTACGCCGCCAATTTGGAACGATTCAAATTCAGGGCGGATATTTGCTTACTCAGACACCGCTGCGGCTTCCACCACGCGGCGATCAAAGCCTGCTTCGCGCAATAACAACCAATGCACGATCGCCGACCATCGACTTCAAGTCATATACGGCTCAAACCCGATAGACGCATTTCTTACCAACTCCGATTACGAGGTGGTTGGACGGTCCGCCCTGCGACACAGGTACACATGACCGGCTGCATTTTAAGGATGCGACCGAAGGCTTGCCGCCCTCTCCACCCCACACCGACAAACCTCCGAGAGGATCCACCAAGACCAAAAATTTCCATCGTGTATTGCCAAGTACCAATTTGGCACGCATGCCACCGGCGAGCGTTTTTTTCGTGTGTATATTGACAGGCATTTCTGAGCTCACGGCTGTACACCATCCTTATACGAATTGTTGCATTCTGATACATGTGCTGCAGTCAATGATTGCTTTCCAAAAAAGGTCATCGCTCCCAAAGCCATGGCGGTAGTGGCAAACCGGTCTCGCCTAACGAATTATGAATTACCGCCTACCGAAAGGTAGGCGACCGGGGCATCTTTGACCGCCCGCCGACTTAAGTGTTTGGCAAAGCTATTTACTGCACTCTGGAGTTGGAGGAGTGCGGTATGCTCGCTCGGCTCGTTCTGCTGTTCACGTTTGTAATGGTCGGTTTGTCACCGGCCGGCGCTGACGTGCAGAATCATACCAATGGAGCACCCGCTTCCGCATCATTTGGCCAACTCATCGCAGAAGCCAAAAAGGTGATGATGGCTGAGCCCAACGTAGCTCTGGCAAAAGGACGCGATCTCGTCGGGCTGGCACGGAGCCGTCCGGCATCCCGTTCTCAGCAGAAAGCGCTGGGGATGGGGTTGAGAATTGAAGTTGAGGCTCTCACACGAACAAATCGGTTAGCTGAGGCAAGGGCAGTTCTGAGCCAAGCTCAAAAAATAATCAGGCGGAATCCGAGCTTTCTGGCATTGGACGGCGACATCGCGTTATCCGCGGGGCGGCTCGCCCAGGCGTACGGCGACTACGGGCTGGCACTGAAAAGCTATCAACACGCCTACCAAATCTATGCCAAGCTCGGAGCACGGCGTGGCCAGTCGTTTGCGCTTCAGGGCTTGGGAATGATCTATGGACAGGCTCGCGATTTTGCGCAGGAGATCAGCTACTACAACCGGGCTGCTGAGGTTTATTCGGGCGAACCGCCATTGCAGCTCGCGATCGAAAACAACATCGGCACCGCTTACCAGTATGCCGGCCAGTACGACAAGGCGTTTGCCCATTTCAACTCCGCGCTGACGGTCGCTAGAAACCTAAAAAGCCCCTTTCTCGAAGCCCGCATTCTGACCAATATCGCTTTCGTCCAGGTCAAATTGCGCAGATATAGCGATGCACAGAAAGCTGCGGAGCAAGCGTTGGCTCTGCTCGGCAAGGCTGATGAAAACGGCTGGGCACCCTTTGTCTGGGGCGTGATGGCAGACATCCAGTTCCAAAGCGGCTCACTAACAACTGCAGCAAAAGACTTGGACAAGGCATTCCGGGGAGTCGATCTGACAAAGACGATTGCGCCATTCCGCGACATACATGAGCTCGCCTACAAGATCTACAGCGCGATGGGCAACTACCCACTCGCGCTAGCCCATCTTAAGGCCTTCAAGCGCCTGGATGACGAAGGCCGGTCGTTGGCCGCATCCACCAACCTTGCGCTGATGAACGCGCGGTTCAACTTCGCCAACCAGAAGCTCGAGATTGAGCATTTGAAGACCGAGCAGATCCGGAAGGAGGCCAACCTTAAAGAATCTCGTGCGGCCACACAGCGCGTCTTGCTGCTCAGCCTGATTTCTGTGGCAGTATTGATCATTATTTGGATCAGCTGGCGTCACCGCTTAGTCAC
The DNA here is from genome assembly GCA_046704685.1 of Rhizomicrobium sp. Taxonomy (GTDB): domain Bacteria; phylum Pseudomonadota; class Alphaproteobacteria; order Micropepsales; family Micropepsaceae; genus Rhizomicrobium. The sequence goes on along the minus strand of JBJKRM010000013.1, from coordinate 6,807 downwards.
CAAGCACCGTGACGTCATTAGCCGCGCGAATACCGAACTTACCAGGATTCTTGGCGAGCGTGACCAGGAGATCGTCCGTCGCATCGAAACCGAATCTCATCTACGCGTTGCGATGGAAGCGGCCGAGCAGGCCAACCGCGCCAAGACCCAATTCCTGGCCAACATGAGCCACGAACTGCGCACGCCGTTGAATGCAATTATCGGTTTCTCGGAAATCATCATGTCGGGCATCGTTCCTCAGGACCGAGCGCAAGAATACAGCGCCGACATCAACGCCAGCGGAAAGAAGCTTCTCATCACCCTCAATGACATTCTGGACACGGCCCGCCTCGATGCCGGTTCCGTATCGCTGACAGAGGAAGAGGTCAATCTTGGGAAGGTCGTTGAAAAGGCGATGGCGAAAGTGGGATGCGACAACGATCTCAAGGGTAAGGACATTCACTTCACGGGAGACAAGTCGTTGCGCCTACGCGGTGATAACCAGCGACTGGTCCAGATCATCGAGAAGCTCGTCTCCAACGCAGCCAAGTTCACGGGCGCGGATGGCAAAATTGAAATCACTCTGCAAGCAGCCGAGGACGGCGGCATCGATCTCACCGTCTCTGATGATGGCATCGGAATCGCACCAGAGCAGATCGCACATATCCTGGACCGCTTCGGCCAAATCGAAAGCGCTTATGCGCGATCGCATGGCGGTATCGGCCTCGGTTTGCCGATCGTTAAATCGTTGGTTGCATTGCATGGCGGCACACTTCACCTAGAAAGCGAAGTGGAGAAAGGTACCACCGCTCGGGTTCACTTCCCTGCGGAACGCCGGCTGTCTCCTCTCCCCCAAGAAAAATCCAGCGAAACTGCGGCGGCGTAAGGTTAAGGGTACTCTTGAGGGTACTCTGAAGCCAGCCTCCCCCTGGGGTTGTCGCCCGAGGCTGGGAAGCGCAGTAAAAAACTATTGAATCTAGGCTTAATTTTCGATTAATATCCGGACCCATAGTTCACAGTGCGTTAACTGCAACCAAAGGGGGCAGGTGTGGGTCTGAAATCTATTTTGGGTGGTGTTCTTCTGAGCGCTGCCTTGGCGACCGGTGCAGCGCAGGCTGGCATTACCGGGACAGCAACTTCTGGTTCGACGTGGGATGTCATTGCTCCTGCTGGAGCGTCCTGGGGTCCCATCCAACCTTATTGGGGTCCCATCCAACCTTATTGGGGCCCCATCCAACCTTATTGGGGTCCTATCCAGCCTTATTGGGGTCCCATCCAGCCGTACCATCCTTCTTGGGGCCCCATCCAGCCCTTCTGAAGGCTGATAGCGTACGCTGTAATGAATAGCCCTCGCAGGGTCCGATTGGGTTCTGCGAGGGTTTTTCATTTCCAGCAGGACAAAAAAACGCTTTTTTTGCGCGGCGAGGAGATCGCCCAATCCGCCGGTAGGCTCTCGTGGCCCTCGCGGTCACATCGGCAATCAACGAAGCACCAGCCACAATGCTCAGCCAGCGTGGCAAGAAATCGCTGGCCGGCTTGTCGAAGCCGGATTGTTTCCTCATTGACCAGGAGAGACTGACCACAATAGCGGGCACGACGGAGATAAGCGTGAACTGACCAATATCATGGCGTTTCCGGCGCAGCTGCGATTGTCGCCGGTTTGGGGGAAAATTTCGGTAAAGCCGCAATGCGGTCGATCAAAATCTGCGACAGCAACTCGTGGTCCTTGAGAGAAGGATGCCCCTGGCAAGCGCTCCATTCGAGTCCCGAGAAGATGACGCTTTCGACGTTGTCGATACCATCGGCATGCAGGCGATTGACGGTGGCGTTGGCGGCGTCGGCGATTTCATAATCAAATGAGGTGGAGGCCATGACGATGAGGTGCGCAGCCGGCCACTTCCTGTGCAGTTTTTCGAGGAAGTCGGCATAGGCATTGACGAAATCGACGCGCAGATCCTCGTGGGTCTTCCACTTCTCACCAGGATTAAGCGGTGTCGAAAAATCGTTGGTACCGAGGCCGACAACAATAACGTCTGGCATCCAGCCAGCGTCATCGGCTGGAACCGATTTATCGAACAGGGTGTAGTTGTAAAGCACTGGCAAGGGCTCACCGGGCGCGATACCGTCGTAATTGCGTACCGCACCACGGCCGGAATAGGCGTTGATGCGGTAGGCGGCATGGAAGTGCTTAGCGGTGAGCGGACCAAATGCCTCCGAAGTATCGGTGGTATCACGCACATCATCGACCGTGCAGCTCTGCCCGCGGGCCTCGTCACCGTAGCCGACGGTATAGGAGTCGCCGATGAACTCGATGCGGCGATCGTAATGCGGCGGCGGCAGCACATCCTCCGCCGCCGGCACATAAAAGCCGTCGAAGTGGCCGACCGAGCTCTGGGTCTCACTGGCCTTTTCCAGACGAACGTCGTGCGGACCAGGGCCAAGATCCTTGAGTGAAACCGTGGTGCGTCCCGGCCGTGTCAGAGTCAGTTTGTGAACCCCGTCGACCCAGAGCCAGAGGTTGTCCTGGTCGTCATCAACCTTGACGTCAACACTGTCGCCCGTGAAATGCGCATCGAAATACACGCCGGGCCATTGATAGGTGTATACTGTCTGGCCACCGGCAGTGCTGGTGACAACGCGGCCTCCGACATATGGAACAAGCGGCACACCGCCCCACGCCGCAACCACCGTTACGGCAACCCAAACGCAACCCGCCACAAGCTTCATGCCCGCCCTGCTCTGTAAACGCTGTCAGGCGGCCATCATACCTATCGCAAAGGCATGTGATAGCGCTCAGCAGGGGAATGGCGGGCGAAAAATGCCGCGGTGACTCGTTTTTCGGTAGGGCTCTTCGGCAATCACCGTCAGCACGCTCTGCAGCTTGCGAGCCACTCAGGACTGGTATCGGTGCGTTCCCTTGCGCTTGGACAAGCCCCTGCCCGCCCCACACTGAGGGGAATCTCAATGACCTCCCAGCCCTTCGGTGAGAACCTGATGCTTCGACGACAAGTGCTCAAACACCGCCATCGACAGGCTGCGTCCTTTCACGGCGCTGCAATGCATGTCGATGCTACGCAAGGCGCGGCCGCCGCCCGGTAGCGCGATCAGCGTCATGCGCCCAGGCATCATTATGGTGCGGTGGTTGAAGGAAAGGCTGTCCATGTCACCATCGCCAAAGGATGCCGCAACGGCGCTGCAGCGCGCTGGCATGTTCGGTTCAAGCGCGACGTCGTCGGCATGCCGAGGACGCATGAGAACGAACTCCGAGTCGTGGTGGCCTACGAAATGGCGGCGCCCAACCGGCAACCACGCCGCTTGCGCGGCGGCGACCGTCAGCAATAGCACACAAACTAACGATTTCTTCATGACAGATATCCAGCGGAACGCGCTACGAAGGAAACGAATGAAAACTGCGGATGATCCGACGATGATCCGAACCCTGCTTTGCCTTGGTGCCGCCATGCTGCTGGGGGCTTGCGCTACAGCCGCAGCAACCATTCCCGCCTCCGACGCCGCGTCGCATGTTGGCCAGACCGTGACGGTCAGAGGCGTGGTCGACGAGGTGCGAACAGGACAGTCCGGCGTGACCTACATCGATCTCGACGGCCGTTATCCGCACAACGCCTTCACGGTGGTGGTCTATCCGGGCGGCGCCGCAGAAACCGATGGCTGGTACGGTCTCAAAGGCCGGACAGCCGTGATCAGTGGTAAGGTGCATGTGGTGGACGGCAAGCCCGAGATCGTTGCGCTATCGCCGCAGGACGTCCGAATGCTGACACGACATGGGCGGCGCATCGCGCGTCTGCGATAGAGATCAGGAACTCACCACCGCCAACATCTTTGCCACTTTGTCGCCGAGGCCATGGAAGGCATGAGGCTTTCCGGCGCTGAGATAGCAGCTGTCCCCTTGCTCCAAACGATAGGTGCGACCGTCGTAAGAGAGCTCGATGATGCCGTCGAGGATGTAACAGAACTCCTGGCCGTCATGGGTAATCGGCACCGGCTTGGGCGTGTTGGGATCAAAAGAGAGCAGGAACGGCTCCATCATGTGCCCTGCCGTGCCGGGGCGCGTCAGCGACAGATAGGTGTAGCTCTGTTCGGTACCACCGGTCTCGCCCGATAGGGTTTCACCAGTGCGGCAAATGGTGAGGTGCTCCGACACCGTACCACCACCATGCAAAAGACCTTCTGGCTTGGAGCCCAGAACGCGCGACAGCTGGATCACCGCACCGATGGCGGGAACCGCATCGCCGCGCTCGTAGGCCAAGAGGCGGTCGGCATCGATGCCGGCGAGCCTCGCCACCTGCTCGACCGACATCTCCTGCGCCTCACGCAGGGCCTTGATGCGTTCGCCGACGTATTTCCTCATGGCGTTCCCTCACCCTTCCCGACGCGCCGGGACGATACGCCCCGACAGTGCCCGCAGGTTCTGCCAATAACGGTCGATGGCGGGCCGCAGATCCGATGCCCTGAGCCCCGACTTCTGAAAGCGGCGCTGTAACGTCAAATACATGTTAAGTGCCTCGTCGGAGAAATCCGGCTCGATGTTCACAACATGGCGTTTGCCATCGAAGATTTCATAAACCGGGAAGAGACCGGAGCGCACCGCCAGGCGTACCAGCTCGAGGCCGAGCGCCGGCTCGGACTTCCAACCCGTCGGGCACGGCGACAGCACATGCAGAAAGCGGAAGCCGCGCGCTCCGATGGCATGCGTGAACTTGCGGTGCGTGTCGTCGGCATGCGCCAACGAAATGGAAGCCGCATAGGGAATGCGGTGCGCCGCCATCACAGCCAGGATGTCCTTCTTCTGCTCCAGCTTGCCGTCGATGGTGTTGGATGTAACAGCGCCTTGCGGCGTTGCCGAAGAGCGCTGGCCGCCGGTGTTGCCGTAGATCTCGTTGTCGTAGCAGATGAAGAGCACATCCTCATTGCGTTCAGCCGCCGCCGACAGGCAGGCAAAGCCGATGTCGAAGGTGCCGCCATCACCGGCTAGGACGATGACGCGGGTGTCCTCACCATTCTGCGCGGCGACGGACGCCATGCCCGAAGCCACTGCCGCGGCCGCGGCGAAGGTCGACATGATGGTGGGCACACCGAAGGTCGACTGTGGGAAGCCACCTGCCGTCACGGCGCCACAGGAGGCCGGAACCACCATCTGCACGCGGCATCCTGCCAGGGCATGGCGCAACATCTGCAACGTGGTGGACATGCCGCAACCGCCGCAATTGGTATTACCCACGCGAAGCAGAGGCTCGGAACGATCGAGATCGGTTTGACAAAGGCCACCAAGGATTGGCTCGTTCATCACACGGCCTCCATCAAAGCCGGCGCTCCCGGTTCTTTACGCATGGCGAGATCGGCCAACATCCTGATGAGATGATCGGGGCGCACATCACCGCCGCCCAGACCAGCAAGATAGTTCTGCACCACGGCGCCGGACTCGGCGAGAACCCGCACATCGGACCACAAGCCACCGCCGTGACCGATGGAGATGTTGCGGTCAATGACGGCAATACGTTTTTTGCCGACAAGAGCTGCACGGATGTCGCCGGCCGGAAGTGGCCGGAAGAGCCGGACCCGAAGCGAGCCGACACACTGTCCTTCGACCCGTAACTGGTCAACAACACGCTCGGCGGTGATGCCGATGGTTCCCATGGAAACGATCAGGGTGTCCGCATCCTCCGTGCGATAAGGAACAAGCGGATCAGCGGGACGGCGCCTGAAGATCTTCTCAAATTCTTGCTGGATGCCGCGATAGATTGCTGGCACCTCCAGCATCGCCGTGTGGTGCTGGAAGCGGTGCACCTCGGTCTGATGGGGAACCTCCAGCTGACCCAGCGTGTGTGGCACCTCATTGAGGCGATGGGGAACCTCGGCCGGTGGCAGGAAGTCGTCGACCAGCGCCTGATCGGGCACCGCGGTCTGCGCCACAGTGTGGGAGAGGATGAATCCTTCCATGCAAACCATCACAGGCATCAGGACACGTTTGTCCTCGGCGAGGCGAAAGCCGCAGAGCACGGTGTCAAACACCTCCTGATTATCGGCACAGAAGAATTGCACGAGGCCCTGATCGCGCAACATCATGGCGTCACCGTGATCAGCCCAGATGTTCCAGGGCGGCCCCATGGTGCGATTGGCCACCATCATGACAATGGGCAGGCGCAGGTTGGCGGCCGCGATGCAGTTTTCCACCATGTAGGCGAGGCCATTGGAGGAGGTGGTGGTGAAGGTGCGCGCGCCGGCAGCCGCACCTCCGATGCAGACGCCCATGGCGCTGTGCTCGCTTTCAACACGGACGACTCGACCCTTTTCGATCGTCTGGTTGCAGAGGTACTCCATGCATTCGGTGGATGGTGTGATGGGATAAACACCGCTGACGAAACCACGCCCCCTGCGGTTGGCACGCGCGGCGAGCGTAGCGGCCAGAGCGGCGCCATGATTGGCGGAGAGCAGTTCGAGGCTCATAGTGCCCTCTCTTTCTCCTGCATCTGCATGCCATTGCGCGGGCATTCGGCAACGCACATGCCACAGCCCTTGCAGTAGGTCGTGTCGATGCGATAGCCGGATTCCCTACGGAAGATCGCACCCTCTGGGCAGGAGATGATGCAGGTGTCGCACAGTGTACAGTGACCGCAGGAGAAGCAGCGGTCGGCTTCCTCCGGCCCATCCAGGCCGCGATTGACCTCGTCGAAACTACCCGCGAGCGAAGACACCGTGATCTGGGCATCCGCGTGTGGTTCGGCATGGCCGAAATGATCGAAGCGAATCTGTCCCGGCGCCACGGGATTGCAGGCAGTCTTCCGGACATCTACATGCCGAGTCCTGGCC
>JBJKRM010000012.1:0-6885 GCA_046704685.1 Rhizomicrobium sp. | reverse complement strand
GTCTACGGCATCGTCAAGCAGACCGGCGGCTTCATCACCGTGGATTCGGAAGTCGGCCGCGGCACGACGTTCCGGATCTATCTGCCGCGCCATCATCTCGATCAGAACGAGTCGGTGCAGGAAGCGGCGACCGGCGGGCCGCGTGACGTCACCGGACAGGACACCATCCTCCTGGTGGAAGACGAGGAAGCCGTACGCAGCTTCGCAGCGCGGGCGCTCAGGATGCGCGGTTACAACGTCATCGAGGCTTCGGGCGGCGAAGAGGCGCTGGAGCATGTGCGCGCCGACAAGGCGCCGATCCATCTCGTCATCACCGACGTGGTGATGCCCAACATGGACGGGCCGACAATGGTGCGCCAGGTGAAGCGCATCCGCCCCGACATGCAGGTGATCTTCATGTCGGGCTATGCCGAGGAAGCCTTCCGCCGCAACGACGAGAAGGCCGAGGATCTGCACTTCCTGCCCAAGCCGTTCGGACTCAAGCAATTGGCCGCCAAGGTGAAGGAAGTGCTGTCGGGCGCCCCGGCGCCGAAGAATATTGGCTGACAATCTGCAGGGGCATTTTTCGCTTCCCCACACGTCGCAATTGTGAATTAATCACATTGTAAACATGTACCGGCGCCCCGCGCCGGATTCCCGATGGCTTCCGACCGGAACAGCCGCGCGAAGGGTTTTCGCGCGCCGCGATGCTGTTGCCTGAACAGGAGAAAACGATGCCTTTCGCCACTGCCGCAGACGGAACCAAGATTTTCTACAAGGACGGAGGCGAAGGGCAGCCGATCGTCTTTTGCCACGGCTGGCCGCTGTCGGCGGACGCCTGGGACAGCCAAATGCTGTTCTTCGGCCGCCGTGGCTATCGCGTGATTGCGCATGACCGGCGCAGCCATGGCCGCTCCGACAAGACCTGGGACGGCAACGATATGGATCACTATGCCGATGATCTGGCCGCCGTGATGGATCACCTTGCCCTCAAGGATGCCATCCTGATCGGCCATTCCACCGGCGGCGGCGAGGCCGTCCACTATATCGGCCGCCACGGCAGCCGGCGCGTGGCCAAGCTGGTGCTGGTCGGCGCGGTGCCGCCGCTGATGCTGCAGACGGCCTCCAATCCGGAAGGAACCCCCAAAGAGGTGTTCGATTCCATCCGCCAAGGCGTCGCCAACAACCGTTCCCAGTTCTTCAAGGACCTGACGACGATCTTCTATGGCTTCAACCGGGACGACGCGCAGGTCTCGGAAGGTCTTCGCGATTCCTTCTGGCTGCAAGGCATGATGGCCGGCATCAAGGGCGTCTATGACTGCATCCGCGAATTTTCGGAAATCGACTACACGGCCGACCTCCAGCAGATCGATCGCCCGACACTGTTCGTCCACGGCGATGACGATCAGATCGTTCCGATCGGCGCCAGCGCGATGAAGGCATACAAACTGGTGAAGGACTCGGAACTGAAGATCTACGCCGGTGCGCCGCACGGCCTGGCCCAGACCATGCCGGAGCGCTTCAACGGCGACGTGCTGGATTTCATCCAGGGAGCAGAAAGAATATCGGCGGCCGGCGCATGAGAGCGGTCATTCGGCGGGCGTGTTTTCCGCTATCGCCGGGCTTGCCGGCTTGAAGGCCGGCGACAGAACGACGGTGATGAGGAAGCACACCGCAATCAGCAACACGAACATCATCGCGTTGCGCTGCAGGTAATAGCCCGGGCTTTGAATCAGGCTGTAGACCAGCATGCCGGAAGCGAAGACGTTGACTCGCGTGGCCCAGCGCTCCTCGAAGAGAAGACCGATGCCGCTTATCATCAAAAGCCCGGCCGTGGTGAACTCGGCCGTCAGATGCATGGCTATCTCCCAGGGCTTTGTCATCATGTCGGGTATCGCACCGGTGGCCCAGAACAGGGTCCACATGGCGATCAGCGCCACCCCCATGGTGATGGAATAGACAGAAACGACCGTCTTCATGCCTGCACTCCCTGACTGAGAGTGGGCAGATGCCGTCGGCGTGTGGCGGCAACGTGGCCGCAATGCGTGCAACTTGTGCAATTCCCGCGGTGATATTTTTGCCGGTGCGAACGGATCGCGGGACATAACGCCACACACCGCCTTCATCCTAACGGCGCCCTGAAAAAACAAGTACTTGGGAAGGCCGGTCTGGTGGAGCGGATTTGACATTCGCCACCCTGTTTGGCGCGAACACCGAAAGCGAATGGTGAAACCGGACCGCTAGCGGCTGCCGTTAACAATTCGCTTGTCGCGAACCGGGCTGAGCACGCCGGGGACCGGCGCGGCAGCACCGCTATTTGATCCCGGCGGCCTTCACATGCTCCGCCAGCGCGCGATCGGGACCGTCGATGTGCTCTTCGAGCAGAGAACGCATGATGTCGAGATTGTCCAGCGTGACGCAATCGCAGGACTTGGGCGCAACCGTGTCGCCGACCAGCGTGGTCAATCGCAGGCGCAGATTGCGGTGCTGGAACTTGTGCTCGTTTGCATAGGGATAGGCGCTGCGCTCGATCAGGTCTTCTTCGTGCGCGAAGTGCTCGTTGGCCAGGCTGATGGCACGCGCGACGATGTCGTCCGCGTTTTCGGGGGCGGCTTTGATGCAGCGGGCGAACTCCTCGAACAACGCGGCCAAGGCGCGATGCTCGCGGTCCATCCTGTCGACGCCAAGATTGAACAGGTCCTGTTTGGCAGCCATCGCCTTCTCCTGCGCTGGCCATCACGATAGACGGCGGTGGTTGCGCAGTTCTGAACCGGCCCGGCGCGCGTCGCCTTGTCTTGCAACGGCGTTTACCGTTCCGGCGCGGCGTCAGCCTGGGTTTGCGCCGTTTCGCTTGCCGTTCGGATTAACAGGATGGTTACCGGATCCCCAAACTGTTGAGATGAATGCCGAGCGGACGGTCTTCAACCGCGATGTGACGCATCAGCCAGCCGCAGAGGAATTCCGTGTACTCCTGGCGGCTCTTTGCGAGGGTGGCCGGATCGAGCCCCTGACACATGCGCTTGAAGATGAGGAGCAGGCGATCGTGCTCGTTCTTGTGGCGCGCGGCATGCTCGAACCGTGTCGGGGCGAAGAACTCTTCCTCGTGCATGAAGTGGCGCTCGGTCCGGTCGTAGAGATTTTCGAAGACATCGCGCAACTCGGAGAAATCCGCGCCGGCCGCGATTTTGGCGTTGAGCGTGTCAATCAGCTCCACGAGATCGCGGTGCTGCGCGTCGATGGAGGAAACGCCGACGAGATTGCTTTCGTCCCACACCACACGTCCCATCGCCCCCTCCCTGTCGGAGACCAGCATACCCCTTGCGGACTTGCACGGGAGTAAACCATCGCCGGCCGCGCGACGCCTCGGCGAAGGTGCGTTCCGCGCGGAGCCAGCTGCAACTCATGCCGGCTGGCGAAACGGCGGATGTCTGATTCGGACGTTTGACGCGACCAGCCGGGCCCAGCGTCATGCAACCAGAACGCATTTTCGGCACCATAATAACGGTGTGGTTGTTGCGGATTCGTCCGCAGCCCTCTGGTGCAACAGGCAGAATCACAGCACCTTTAGCGGCCCTTTGGATTCCCCGGTGGGGCGCGCGATCCGGCTTCGGCCGGAGGGTGTTAGCTGTTGGGCTTATTCTTGTTTTGTTCCAAAGGGAACGTTATCCGAACATAATGCTGTGTTTTATAGACGAATCAACACGTTATATAGCGGCTTGCCAACTGGAACAAAGCATGTACATTGGCCCGCGACGCGGTGGCGCGAAATTCATTGGGAATGGCGGCCAGCCCGTGGTCTAAGGAGGCTGAATCGATGAGTCAGGCGGGATTGCGGGTCGTGGCCAAGGACGACGGAAGCAGCGACAAGAAGCGGGCCTTGGAGGCCGCTCTGTCCCAGATCGATCGCGCCTTCGGCAAAGGCAGCGTCATGAAACTGGGTCAGCGCGAGCCGGTGACGGCGGCGGACACGGTTTCCACCGGATCGCTGGGTCTCGACTTCGCGCTCGGCATCGGCGGCCTGCCACGCGGACGCGTGGTGGAGATTTACGGTCCGGAATCGTCGGGCAAGACGACGCTGGCGCTGCATGCGGTGGCCGAAGCGCAGAAGAAGGGCGGCATCGCGGCCTATGTCGACGCCGAGCACGCTCTCGATCCCATCTACGCCAAGAAACTGGGAGTCGATGTCGACGAGTTGCTGATTTCGCAGCCCGATACCGGCGAACAGGCCTTGGAGATCACCGACACGCTGGTGCGGTCCGGCGGCGTCGACATCGTGGTGGTGGATTCGGTGGCGGCATTGACGCCCAAGGCCGAGCTGGAAGGCGAGATGGGCGATCAATTGCCCGGCCTGCAGGCTCGCCTGATGAGCCAGGCGCTGCGTAAGCTGACCGGATCGATCTCGAAGTCGAACTGCCTCGTCATCTTCATCAATCAGATCCGCATGAAGATCGGCATCATGTTCGGCAACCCGGAGACCACCACGGGCGGCAATGCGCTCAAATTCTATTCCTCGGTGCGGCTCGACATAAGGCGCATCGGCGCCATCAAGGACCGTGACGAGGTGGTGGGCAACCAGACCCGCGTCAAGGTGGTCAAGAACAAGGTGGCCCCGCCCTTCAAGCAGGTCGAGTTCGACATCATGTACGGCCAGGGCATTTCCAAGGGGCGCGAGCTGCTGGACCTCGGCGTCAAGGCCGGCATCGTGGAGAAGTCCGGTTCCTGGTTCTCCTATGACGGCACCCGTGTCGGTCAGGGGCGCGAGGCGGCCAAGGGCTATCTGGCGTCCAACCCGGATGTGGCGAACACCATCGAAGCGGCCATCCGCCAGAATGCCGGCCTGATCGGCGAGGCTCTGGCGCTGGGCAACGAAGATGCGGAGGCGGCTGAGGCCTGAGCGGCACCGCGACGAACACAGGCTGTCTGTTCCCTTGTTGGCATGAGGGAGCGACTCCAGAAGGGGCGTACCGGGCGACCGGTGCGCCCCTTCACCATTCACGATGCCCTGCCCCTCCGGAGGGGGAGCAGGCTCCTCAGGGTGAGGGGCGGCAAACCGCGCCGGGACCCAGGATGACAAGCATTTAAGGCACCGCTAAAAGGTCCCCCCATGACCAGTCTTTCCGATATCCGCTCCGGATTCCTCGACTTCTTCCGCGACCGCCAGCATGCGGTGGTGCCCTCCTCGCCATTGGTGCCGCGCAACGATCCGACGCTCTTGTTCACCAATGCCGGCATGGTGCAGTTCAAGAACGTCTTCACCGGGGCGGAGAAGCGGCCCTACAGCCGCGCCACCACGGTGCAGAAATGCGTGCGCGCCGGCGGCAAGCACAACGACCTCGACAATGTCGGCTACACCGCCCGCCATCACACCTTCTTCGAGATGCTGGGCAACTTCTCGTTCGGCGACTATTTCAAAGAGGACGCCATCACCTTCGCCTGGGATTACGTCACCAAGACCGTCGGACTGCCGAAGGACAAACTGCTGGTCACCGTCTACCCCGAGGACGAGGAAGCCCGCACGCTGTGGCGGAAGATCGCCGGCCTGTCCGACGACAGGATCATCGGCCACGAGAGCAATCTGTGGGCCATGGGGCCGTTGGGGCCTTGCGGCTACTGCTCCGAGATCTTCATCGACCAGGGCCCCGGGGTGTTGGGCGGACCACCCGGATCACCCGAGGAGGACGGCGACCGCTTCCTCGAGTTCTGGAATCTGGTCTTCATGCAGTTCGAACAGGTCGACGAGAACACCCGTGTCGACCTGCCCAAGCCTTCCATCGACACCGGCATGGGACTCGAGCGGCTGGCCGCCATCCTGCAGGGCGTCACCAACAATTACGAAACCGACCTCTTCCGCCACCTGATCGCGGCATCGGTGGACCATTCCGGCGCCAAGGCCAGCGGTCCGGCGCTCGCCAGCCATCGCGTCATCGCCGACCATCTGCGCGCCGCATCCTTCCTGATCGCCGAAGGCGTGCTACCCTCCAATGAGGGCCGCGGCTATGTGCTCCGCCGCATCATGCGACGGGCCATGCGCCATGCCCATCTGATCGGCTCGAAAGATCCCTTGATGCACCGCCTGGTGCCGGTGCTGATTGCCGAAATGGGCGAGGCCTATCCGGAGCTGACGCGCGGCCAGCCGCTGATCGTCGAGACGCTGAAGCTGGAAGAGACCCGCTTCCGCGAAACCCTGGCGCGCGGCCTCAAACTGCTCGACGAAGCCACCACTTCCATGAGCAAGGGCGACACGCTGGACGGCGAAGTGGCGTTCAAGCTCTATGACACTTACGGCTTCCCGCTGGATCTGACACAGGACGCGCTCAAGGCCCGCGGCATCGGGGTCGATATCACCAGCTTCACCGCCGCCATGGAGCGCCAGCGCGCCGAGGCGCGCAAAGCCTGGACCGGCTCGGGCGAAGCAGCCACCGATACGCAGTGGTTTGCCCTGCTCGACGAGCTCGGCAAGACCGAGTTCTTGGGTTACGACACCGAGGAGGCCGAAGGCACCGTCGTCGCCATTCTGAAGGACGGTGCGCGCGTCAAGAGCGCCAAGGCCGGCGAAACGGTGCGCGTGCTCACCAACCAGACCCCGTTCTACGGCGAATCCGGTGGACAGGTGGGCGATCACGGCGTTCTCATCTCGGCCAAGACCGAAGGAACGGTGATCGATACCGAGAAGAAGCTCGGTGCCTTGCATGTCCATGTGGTGGCGCTGACCAAGGGCGAGATCATGGCCGGCGATGCCGTCGACCTGGTGGTCGACGGCGAACGGCGGCGCGCCACCCGCGCCAACCATTCGGCCACCCATCTGCTACACGCCGCTCTTAAGCGCGTGCTGGGAGCGCATGTCGCCCAGAAGGGATCGATGGTGGCGCCCGACCGGCTGCGCTTCGACTTCAGCCATCCCAAGGC
>JBJKRM010000011.1:0-2885 GCA_046704685.1 Rhizomicrobium sp. | reverse complement strand
CGATGGAGCCGCGCGCGGCGCACAAGGCATCGATGCGGCCGGTCTTGGAGCGAGCGTCGCGCAAGCGGTCGGCATAGCGCTTCTCGTCACGGAAGCGTAGCGGATCGGCCGTCACTTCCGGCGGGATCAATTCCTCGAAAATGCCGCTGTCGAAGGTCATGGCAAAGCGTTCGGCAGGACCAATGCGCATGTGATGACCACATTGCGGGCAGACATAGAGCGCCGCGACCAGATCGCGATGGAAGATCATCTCGCCGCAAGCCGGGCATTTGCGCCATAGGTTCTCGGGCGTGGCGGTCTTGACCGCACTCATCAGACTTTTGATCCGGGGACGGACGAAATTGTTGAGCCAGTTCATGAGACTATCCTACCCCTCTTTTCTACTCGGGCGAAACCGCCGCCCTGCGCCCTCCCTCTACCGGGGAGAAATTTCAATCACGCGCTCCGTGCACTGCCTCGGCGAGCGCGGTGCAGTAGGTGGCAATGTCATCGACGCCCGCCCCTGAAGCCATGCGTTCCACGAAGGCCGAGCCGACCACCGCCGCATCGGCGAAGCTGGCCACGCCGGCTGCCTGCTCTGGCGTCTTGATGCCGAAACCGACGGCACAGGGAAGCCCGGTGGCAAGCTGCAGGCGCGTAACGGCGGTGCGCACACTGTCCTGCGCAAAACTCTTGGTGCCGGTGACACCGGTGATGGATACATAATAAAGGAATCCGCTGGCGCCATCGAGGATGGTGCGCAGCCGGCTGTCGTCGGTCGTCGGCGTGGCCAACCGGACAATGTCAAGATTGTGGGCGGATGCAGGGAGACGCAGCACTTCGTCTTCCTCGGGCGGCAGATCGACGGTGATGAGACCGTCTACACCGACCTCGCCAGCGTCTTTGGCAAATCGGGCACTGCCGTATTTGTGGATGGGATTGTAGTAGCCCATCAGAACGATCGGCGTCTTGCTGTTGGATTTGCGGAATTTGCGCACCAGCTCGAGCACTTTCGTCAGGGTGGTTCCAGCCTCCAATGCCCGCAGGGATGAGGCCTGGATGGCCGGTCCGTCGGCCATGGGATCGGAGAACGGCACGCCGAGTTCGATCAGGTCGGCGCCACATTGCGGCAGACGCTCCAACAGCGCGGTCGTGGCGTCCGCGTCGGGATCGCCTGCGGTGATGAAGGGGATGAACGCCGTGCGATTGTCTTTCTTCAGCTCGGCGAAACGGGCGGCGATGCGGCTCATATCTTTTCCCCCAAAACGCCGGCCACGGTGTTCGCGTCCTTGTCGCCGCGGCCCGAGAGGCAGACGACAACCACCTTGTCCTTGTCCATGGTCTTGGCCACACGCATGACATGGGCGATGGCATGCGCCGATTCCAGCGCCGGGATGATGCCCTCCAGCTTGGAAAGCGCCACAAAGGCATCCACCGCCTGCTTGTCGGTGACCGAGAAGTATTTCACCCGGCCTTGATCGCGCAGCCAGGAATGCTCTGGCCCCACACCGGGATAGTCGAGGCCGGCCGAGATCGAATGCGCTTCCAGCACCTGGCCGTTGTCGTCCTGCAGCAGGTAGGAGCGCGCACCGTGCAGCACGCCGGGAACGCCCTTCGACAACGTGGCCGCATGCTGGGGCGTGTCGACACCCTTGCCGGCCGCCTCCACGCCGTGAATTTCGACATCGTGGTCATCGAGGAAGGGGTGAAACATGCCAATGGCGTTGGACCCTCCGCCAACACAAGCGGTAACGAGATCGGGCAGGCGCCCTTCCCGCTCCTGGATCTGGGCGCGGGTTTCGGTGCCGATCACGGTCTGGAAATCACGCACCATCTGCGGATAGGGATGTGGGCCAGCGGCCGAGCCGATGATGTAGAAGGTGTCGCTGACATTGGAGACCCAGTCGCGCAGCGCCTCGTTCATCGCATCCTTGAGCGTGCGCGAGCCTGATGTCACCGCGCGCACCTCGGAGCCCAGCAGGCGCATGCGGAACACATTGGGCTTCTGGCGCTCGATATCGACCTCGCCCATATACACCACGCAGGGATAGCCGAAACGCGCCGCAACGGTGGCCGTCGCCACGCCGTGTTGGCCGGCGCCGGTCTCGGCGATGATGCGCGTCTTGCCCATGCGACGGGCGAGCAGAATTTGCCCCAGGCAGTTGTTGATCTTGTGCGCGCCGGTGTGGTTCAGGTCCTCGCGTTTCAGATAGATCTTTGCCCCGCCAATGTGGTTCGTCAGCCGCTCGGCGAAATAGAGCGGACTCTCCCGCCCCACATAGTGGGTAAGAAGCCCCTTCAACTCGGCTTGAAATGCGGGATCGGCTTTGGCTTCTTCGTAAGCGCGCTCCAGTTCGAGCACGAGCGGCATCAGCGTCTCGGCGACGAAACGACCGCCATAGGCGCCAAAATGCCCACGGATATCGGGGCCGTTGCGATAGGAGTTGGGAGCCGACACTCAGCGTGCCTCCATCAGGTTTCTGGCCGCAGATACAAAGGCCGCAATCTTCTCAGGACATTTGGCGCCCGGAGCACTTTCGACGCCGGACGAGACGTCCACACCAGGTGGCTCAGCGCTCGCCACCGCCCGTCCAACATTCTCCGGGTTGAGACCACCGGCCAGCAGCCAGGGCCTTGCGAATTTCCGGTTGCGCAGCAGCTGCCAGTCGAACGGCACGCCGTGACCGCCGGGACGAAGCCCTTCGGGGGCCTTGGCGTCGAACAGCAGCATGTCCACGGAGGGATAGAACGCCGAAACCTTTTCAAAGTCCGCGGCGTCTGCCACGGCAATGGCCTTGATCAAGGGCAGGTTGAAGCGTGCGCGGATAGCTGCGCTGCGTTCCGGCGTCTCACCCCCATGCAGTTGCAGGAAGTCAGGACGCACGGCGTTCGCCACAGCCCCGATC
>JBJKRM010000010.1:0-3763 GCA_046704685.1 Rhizomicrobium sp. | reverse complement strand
TGGTCTATACAGCGGGACGGGTCGCGGGCGTGGCGAAATGGTAGACGCAACGGACTTAAAATCCGTAGGGCCGTGAGGCCTGTGCCGGTTCAAGTCCGGCCGCCCGCACCAACTTTCGCGCGGGCTACACGCCGAGCGATCGTTTCAGGTTGTCGACGAGAGCCGCACGCACTTTCGCATCGAGCTTGTCGAGGTTTTGCTGGCGCCAACGAACAGCGGGCAATTCTGCGACGCGTTCGAGTCCGAGAAGCGACCAGTCGGGTTCACCAGCTTCGAAAGAGATCAGGAAATCCCGGTGCTCGCTTGGCATATTGCCGATGACCGCCTCGATGGTGGCTTCTCTGGCGGCAAGCAGATCATCGAGCAAGACGGGGGGTTCCGTCATGCCGGCGAAGCCGCGCTCGTATTCACGGGTGATGTCCTTGCGCCGGGCCGTGATGACTTCGTGCATCGGGCGGTCATGACTCAGCAGATAGACGATAAAGGCTCGGCGCAGATCATTGTCGATGCCTTCACTGGCCAGCAGGCCGCGCATGTCGAACAGATCGCGCGGGCGCTGGCGGTCCAGCGCGGCGACGATCTTGCCGCCATAGAGGTCGGCAAAGGAGACGAGCTTCATCTCGGCAAAGCCGAAGGCGTTTTCGACCGCGGGCGACACGGTGCGGATTTCAGGGTCGAATACGCTCCCGCGCAGCACGGGCGTGACCTCGATCTTGACCTGGACACCGCCGCCCCGCGCGAACAGTTTTGTCACCGCGCCTTCGGCATTGGGCGCGCCGGTTGCAATATCTTCGGCCGGCGAGACCGACGCAGCCGTCTGTGCGATCCGTTTCATTGCGGCATCGATGGCCCGCAGCGAGACCGCACGGGTTTCGACCGGCAGATAGGTGAGATCGATATCGACCGACAGGCGCGGCATATCGCGGACAAAAAGGTTGATCGCCGTGCCGCCTTTGAGCGCGAAGGCCTCTTCCATCGCTACAAAGGGTAAGACCCGGACCAAAAGCGAAACCTGCCTGCGGTACTGTTCGCTAAACGGCATCGAGGTCATCCGGTACGGTTATGCGGTGGACCAGATCGAATTTTCCTCCGCGCACCAAGAGGCGGTCACCCGTGCCGAGATCAACCGCCTGCCGGTCGATCCGTTTCAGCCAGGCAGGCTTGTGGCGATCCGCGAAGAAGAAGAACAGGCGTTTGACCTTCACGCTGTGACAATCGGCCAGAAGTTTCTGCAGCCGGTTCGGGCTCAGGCTCGCGAGCCCTTCGGCGAACTTGTCCACGACCTGAAAACTTTCCCGATCGGGCAGTTCGTCAAGCAGCTCGAACAGGGCGCGCTCCGGCGTTGAAACCGTCAGCGGCCAGTTCCATTGCCCCCAGGGCATGTGGTTGCAGCTGCCATGGATGGGATCGGCGCTGACGCTTGCATTGGTTTTGGCATTCCAGCTCAGGCTCGACAGGCCGCGCGTGATCAGGTCATTGCGGAACAGCCGCGTGCTCTTGTGGAATATGAAGCGCTCGTGCAGCGGCAGTTTGCGCATCCAACCCGGCAGGGGCTTTGGTCCGTAAAGATGCACTTCACGCTGTTCCTGGGCGAGAAAATGCGCATAGCCCTGTAACTCGAGCGCCGTCCGGCCACCGACGACAACAGGGAATGCAAGCAGGGTCTGGAGCGAGATCACGACCTGTTCCCAACGCAGGTCGCCACGCGCCCGCCGGAAGACGCCGCGCGCCGGCGGCACAAGCCAGCCGGAGCGCAGATATTGCGAGCGCAGCGAGCTGGAATAGCCGTGTTCCGTCAGCCAAGCGGCGGTGACGACGAGCCCCTCGGGGAGTTCCCGCTCCAGCCACTTTAGTTTTGATATATTTTGCTTAGCCATGCTATGCAAAATGTCATATTTTTAAAGAACAGCCAAGCAGAACTTTGAAAGTGTACGAAAATAGTAAGTCTGAATATCCAAATTACAATATTCTTAAAGAGCAAAGGCGGCTCGCCTGCTTATGGCGACGGCGCGCAATATGTCGGCACCATCCGCCGCCGGAAGGCAAAACCGGTCTCGTGCCGCTAACGCCCAGCCAGCCACTCTTGCATCCCCCGCGCCGCGAGCGTCGCCGTGGCGAAGCAGCCTTGCAGGTGATAGCCGCCGGTGGGCGCCTCCCAATCCATCGTCTCGCCGGCCACGAAGACGCCGGGCTTGGCTTTCAGCATCAGCTCATCGGTGAGGGCGCCGAGGCAGACGCCGCCGGCCGTGGAGATGGCGCGCGTGATCGGCGCCGTTCCCAGCAAGGTCAGCGGCATTGCCTTGATGCGATCGGCGAGGATGTCCGGGTCGGAGGACAGATCGCGGGCGCCTTCGCGCAGCAGCGAGGCGGCCAGCGGCGATACGGCTTTGCGCAGATGGTTGGACAGCGAGCGATGGCCGCGCGGCGCATTGAGGCGTTTCCGTAATTCGTCCTTGGAAAGATCCGGGCGCAGGTCGAGCGCGATCTGGGCCTGGCCCGCCGCGTCGATCCGATCACGCAAGGCGGCACCGAAAGCATAGATCAAACTGCCTTCCACACCGCTGCTTGTGATCATGATCTCGCCGCGCCGGGTGCGGCCGGCGAAACAGAGCGTGACCGGCTTCAGCGGCGCGCCGGCATGGCGGTCGCGAAAGACATCGGACCATGCCACCGTGAAACCGCAATTGGCCGGGCGAAACGGCGCCAGGGCGATGCCTTGGGCGCGCAGAATATCGGCCCATTGCCCGTCAGACCCCAGATGCGGCCAGGAGGCCCCGCCGAGGGCGATGAGCGTGGCATCCGGTTTGAAGTCGATCGTGTGACCGTCCCCCGTGGCGAAGGACAGCGCCGCGCCGCTCCAGCCGGTCCAGCGGTGGCGCAGCGCGAAGGTCACGCCCAGCGCGTTCAGCTTTTTCAGCCAGGCGCGCAGCACGGGGGAGGCCTTCATGGTCTTGGGATAGACGCGGCCGCTGGTTCCCACAAAGGTTTCCACACCGAGATCATGGCACCAGGCGATGAGATCGCCGGGCGAGAGCAAGGCGAAGGCCCGCGCCATCAGGGGCTCGGCGGCGCCATACTTTTGGAGGACGTCCGCAACCGGCTCGCTGTGCGTGAGATTCAGTCCGCCGCGGCCGGCCATCAGGAATTTCCGCCCGACCGTCGGCTTGTGATCGAACACGGTGACCGCGCATCCCGCCTCGGCCAGCAGCTCGGCGGCGCGCAATCCGGCGGGACCGCCACCGATGACGGCTATTTGAGGCACGCGAACACCCATCCAGGACGTGAACGACGGCTTGATCAACCGACGAGGCCATCCCTAGGGCGAAAACGCCGGCCGGTTCAAGCTTGGCGGCAAGCCGGACCTTGCAAGCCAAAGCGGTATCAGCCATCACCTGCGGCGCCTTGAGCTTGCCGCCATGTATTTCCGCAACCGCACCATCAACCTGCTCAACCTGCATTATGCGATCCACTCGATCGCCATGACCGGGGCCGGCGCGTTCTTTGCCGCCTATCTGTTCAAGGCCGGTGTGCCGATCCCCGGCGTGTTCGCCACCTTTGCCGCCATCCTCGGCGGGCGGTTCCTGATCCGGCCGATGATCATCGGCCTGGCAGCACGGCGCGGCATGCGCCTGCTCATCGTCGCCGGCACGCTGCTGAATGCCGCGCAATATCCGCTGCTGGCGATCGTGCACGGCGTCGGCGCGCCGCTTTACGCCCTGGTCGGCCTGGGGGCGCTGGCCGATACGCTGTACTGGCCGTGCTA
>JBJKRM010000009.1:0-5288 GCA_046704685.1 Rhizomicrobium sp. | reverse complement strand
GCCCATCATCAACCACCCCGAAGTGGCGATCATCGGCCCAAACAAGATTGTCGAAAGAGCAGTGATCGGCGGCGGACAGATCGTGGTTCGTAAAATGATGAACCTGTCATCCTGCTTCGATCATCGTGTGGTAGACGGCGCGGACGCGGCGCGCTTCGTACAGCGCATCAAGGCGATGCTCGAACACCCCGCCCTGCTTTTCATGGATTGAGAACGGCTTCACCCGGCCCGATGCCGCAGTCATCCGGTTCGTCATCCGAACGCGGAACAATTCCGTAATGGGTGTGGATGCGGGTCAATTCACCCAGAATCTCATTGGCCACCTCCCCAGCGATATCGCCCTTCCATACCAGCCGCATCGCCCGCAAATGGACCCTCAGTGGCGCCACAGCCGTAATCCCCTTATCGATCATTCCGGCACACAGATCGCAGAACCGCTTGACCACCTTATCCAAGATCGCCGGACCGAACGTGCCCGACAAGGTCAAAAGGGGATCGACGGCGTCCAAAACCATCGCCAACTGCCTGGCCGAAACCGTCTCGCCGAACAGGGCAACGATATCCTCAAGTGACGTGATTTCAGCCGGGATGGCCCTTTCACACTCTTCCCGCAGCTCCTCGATGAGCCGTCTTGCCTCCTCGATAGCTTCCTCGCGGCTGATCCCGCCAGGCATGTGAAGCAGCTCACCCAGGAGATTCTTGACGCGGATGATCTTGCTTCCCGCCATCAGATTTCCACCTTTGTCGGTTTGAGAAGCACATCGATTTCGTTTTGGGACATATTGGGCTCCACAGCCTCTCCGATCTCCATTGTCAGGTCCGTCTTTCTTCGACCAGCCCCATTGGGCGGCCCTGTGTTCTTGAAGCGGCGATCCGGACCAATGTAATTGTCTGTCTCAATGAAGGGACGATCCGTCCTTGCGGACCATGCGATGTGGTCGAACAACACGTTCGGCGCCACAGGCTTGCGCACCACGATATTGGCGCCGGCATCCCGCATATTCACAACATTGGAATACTGCGTGTATCCGGTCAGCACAACGATCGGAATGTATTTGAGAGCCAGCCCAGGCTGACGCCGTATCCACTTGACGAGATCGCTCGCATGCATGTCTGGCAGCAGAGCATCACAGATCAGCAGATCGAGGTGTCCATTGGGGAGACGACGCATCGCCTCCTCGCCCGTCTCGATCATGGTATGCCTGGAAAGGCCAAACCCCCGCAGGATCTGACCAAGAATAGAGGTCGAGTACTGGTCCGCATCCACGACCAGCGCTTCGATCTGCGCGAAATTCAGTCTCTCTACCAAGTGCGCTCCATGCGCATCATTCGTTCAGAAACCAGAAGTCGTCAGGTGTTTCTTCTTCCTTGGACTCCAGATCGACCCCGGTCACGACGGCCCGTAGCCGCTCGCGAACGGAGAAGAACGGAACATGCCGAAGAAGATCGTTGAGTTGCTCGCCACCGATCGGCCCATCGTTCAGGCGCCCCGACAAATCGTCAATCAGCACGGCATGGGCCTGCAGGCTTTGGGCAAATAGATCGAATCTCTGCAAAAGGCGGATCGATGCGTCACAGCCGACCATTCGGCCGTGATCGGTCAAGGTTTCGCCGAAACGCGCGGTATCCTGCGCCAAATCCCGCAGTTCGCCCGCCACCGCCTTGAGAAGGCGCATCGCGGCCGAGACGCTGTCGGGAGCTTCCGCCATCAGAAGAACTCCACATCGGTCGCCGCCGGGGTCTGCACCTTCTTGTGCAGGGCCGTGAGCTCCTCTTCCACCAGCGTGGGCTCGGCACTCTTGACCAGGGCCTGTCGCGCCCGACCGTTCACCGGCATGTATTGGATTCGTCGCGCCAGATCGCCTCCGACATCGCCGCCAACGATCGGGATTCCTTCGTCTGTCAGGAACTGCCGCGCAAAGGCGTAATTGCGCGAACCCACGTCGGTCAGCGCGGAAACCACATTCGCGCCGCCAAAAAGCTTTGCTTCAAGACGGCGCCTGTCGCCGCCGTGCTTGAGAATGTCGTTGATGAGAAGTTCCATGGCGTTGACGCCATAGCACCGCGCCTCGCGGTCACCCGAATTTCCATCAGGGAGCAGGAAGTGGTTCATGCCGCCGACGCCGGAGACCGGGTCACGGATGCAAGCGGCAATGCAAGAGCCGAGGATGGTTGTCAGCACTTCATCGGGATCGGACGACACATAGGTATCCCCCAGAGTGAGCTGAACGTGCAAAAAGCCGTCGCGCGGATTGCGAAATCTCCGCAGCGTCCGCTGTTCTTGTTCACGCGGCTTTCTTGACGGCATGTTCACGTGAGGGCACCGAATATCTGTTCGAGTTTCTGTTTGAGGACAGCCACTGTGAACGGCTTCACCAGGTAGTTGTTGGCTCCGAACTGTGCGGCGCGCTTGACCAGGTCCGCATCCGCACGACCGGTCAGCAGCACGAAGCCAACGCCCTTGAGCTGCGGGTCAGCACGCACCGACCTCAGGAACTCCAGCCCGTCCATCTCGGGCATGTTGAAGTCCGAGAAGATGATGTGCGCCGGGTTAGCCTTCAGCGCCGACAGCGCCTCAGGAGCCTTTGGAAACTCGCGGATGTCCGTGAGTCCAATCTGCTGAAGGCAGGATCGCACCAGCGTTCGCATGGTGAGCTGGTCATCGACAACGATGGCTTTGATCTTAGCTGCTTGCGGCATGACGACCTGCTTTCTGGGTACGCATTTCGCAGATGTTGAGCACCTCTTGCCCAATCTGGTGCAGAGCGAGCTGCCGTTCGACAGCTCCAATATCCATGGCGACGCGCGGCATGCCGTAGACCACGGAGGACGCCTCGTCCTGGCCCAGCGTGGTGGCGCCGCTCTTGCGCATCGCCAGAAGGCCGGAGGCTCCGTCGCGCCCCATCCCGGTGAGGATCACGCCAATGGCCTTGTGCCTGGCGCTAATTGCGACGGAATTGAAGAGGACATCGACCGATGGACGGTGCCCGTTGACCGCCGCGGCCCGCGACAAGCGGCACCGCAGCACACCGACGCCGGCGATCTCGAGATGGGTTTCCCCGCCGGGCGCGAGATAGATCTGCCCCGGAGCCAAGACGGCACCATCCTGCGCCTCGCTCACGCGCGGCTGACACAGCCTGTCAAGCCGATCGGCAAAGCTGGTCGTGAAATGAGCCGGCATGTGCTGCGTGATCACCGTGGCGGGGCAGTTGCCCGGGAAGTGCGACAGCACCTCGATCAGAGCCTCGACGCCGCCAGTGGACGATCCAATGGCCACCACGTTGGAACCAGGATCGAAGTCCGGCTTGACCTCAACAACCCTAGGCTCGCGCTTGACGTATGGACGGACCCGCGCTGTCGCCGCGGTTTTGACCTTCTCGCACAGCTCACGAGCGCAGTCGTCGAAATGCGCCGCCACATTGTCCGTCGGCTTGGAGAAGTAGTCGACAGCCCCGATTTCGAGCGCGGAAAGCGTCACTTCCGCCCCACGCTGGGTCAGTGTCGACACCATCACGACGGGCATTGGGCGCAGCCGCATCACCTTCTCAAGGAACTCGAGGCCGTTCATGTTCGGCATCTCGACGTCGAGCGTGATGACGTCGGGGCTCAATTTCTTGATCATCTGCCGCGCCGTCGCCGCGTCAGGCGCGCCGCCCACGACTGTGATCTCCTCGTCCCGCGTCAAAACGGTGGCGAGCAGCCGCCGAATGGTGGCAGAGTCGTCAACGATCAGGACACGTACTTTTTTCATGCGTATCCCCCCTGACGCTGATAGATCGTCTGTCCGACGAGGTCGAAGGGATGCAACGTCGCCAAGATGCGTTCCGAATGGCCGATACACAACGTGCCGCCGGGATTGAGTATCTGAGCGAACCGACTCCAAACGGAGTTTTGGGTATCATCGTCAAAGTAGATCATGACATTACGACAGAAGATGATGTCAAAATGGCCCTTCATGGGCCATTCACGCAGCAGGTTGAGTTCACGAAAGCGAACCAAATCACGAAGTTCTTCACCCACTTCAAGGTCGCCACTCGTTCCAACAACCTGACGAAACCACCGCCGGCGCATTTCCGGCGGGATATCGCCCATCTGCTTGGCGTGATAGATGCCGGTATTACCCCGGCGCAGCATTTCCGGGTCGATATCGGAAGCCAGGATGCGGACATCCATATCGGTCGCGCTCGGCTCGAGATCCAATATCGTCAGACCGATGGAATAGGCTTCCTCGCCCGACGAACAGCCCGCAGACCAGACCCGCACCTTTGCACCTCTTCGCGCATTCTCAAGAAGCTCAGGCAGCACGCGCATCCTGAGATAGTCGAAGTGGTGGCTCTCGCGAAAGAAACGCGTGACGTTGGTCGTCATCGCGGCAATCATCGCTTGGCGCTCGTCGACCCCCTCGGCACCCTGGATCAGGGCACAGTATTCGCGGAACGTGCGCAGCCCGATGATCCGAAGCCGCTTGGCAAGACGCGAATAGACGAGATTGACCTTGGCCTCGGTCAGCACAATACCCGCTTCCGAATGAACGAGCTCCGCAATCTGGCGAAAATCCGCCCAGGTGAACGGAAATTCGCCGTCCGGAACAGCCATATCGCGAGGATTTGTGCCGGTGCCCAAGTGCCGCTCCGTTAGGCCGCGTGGTCCACGATGCCGTCAATGCCGCTGAACGACGACGTCAGCTTGGTCATGCCGAGCAAGGTCACCATGCGCCCGTCAAGCACCGCGATGCCTTCGACATAGTCGTTCTGGCACTCCCGCATCACATCCGGGACGGACTGGATTTCTTGCCGCGACACCGTGAGGATGTCAGACACCGCATCGACCAGAAGGCCGATCGTGCGCTCGCCGGAATTGACGACGATGATCACATGCTTGGCGGTCGCATCGGTCAAGCCGAGCCCCAACCGCGCCTTGAGATCGATCACCGGCAACACCATGCCGCGAAGGTTGATCACGCCGCGCACGTAGTCGGGCACGTGCGGCAGCGCCGTGGTGTCCGTCCAGCCGCGGATCTCGCGGATGGTCATGATGTCCGCGGCGAACTCCTGACCTGTGGCTAGGAATGTGATGTATTGTCGGCGGTCCTGGCCCGTATCCTTCTCATTCGTGCTCATGTTACGCTCCTGCTGCCTGTTGGTATTCCGTCGTCCGGCCCGCACACTCGCGGCAACCGGCGACAAGTCCATCGATATCGAGGATGAGCGCCACGCGGCCATCGCCCAGGATGGTCGCCGCGGCGATGCCGTCGATATGACCGATGTTCGATTCAAAGCTCTTGATGA
>JBJKRM010000008.1:0-3190 GCA_046704685.1 Rhizomicrobium sp. | reverse complement strand
CAGTGAATCAGCGCTGCCGCCGGACCTCAACGGCAGAGTTTTTCAACAAAATCCGCCAAAAGCCATCTTCCTGCGCACGGCACGCCCCCCTACCCCGCTTCATTTGGGAGCATGTGCAGTTGATTGGAATTAATTCCTGCACTGACCCATTCAAGGCGCTGATGGGCCAACGGAAGATGTGGTCTAGAACAGCGCGACCGGGGCGGAAGACACCATCGTCAGGATGCGGACGGCCACGATCCTCGAGATTTGCACGGGCCACATCCGGCATTTCTTGCACTCCTTCCGTCCAAAGCTACGCCAATTCGGATGTCCGCCGCGGAAGCAGGCCAATTGCGCGGACCTAACGTCACAGAACATTTCTGTTGCGGAAAACCTTTCCCAGCGTGGACACTCTTGCGCGACTCTTTGTAACGTCCACGCCACTTGGGGGCATGCGTGAAAAGATCAAAATTCGGCGCGATTTTGTTGCTGTGCGCGCTTGTCGCTGGGTGCGCAAGTACAAGCCAGACCAGCGACGATGACCCGTTGGAACCGATCAACCGCGAGGTCTTCGCTTTCAATCATACGCTGGACAAGAAAGCGGCACTGCCAGCCGCAACCTACTACAAACACGCTGTCCCGAATCGCGCACGCGAAGGAATTCACAATTTCCTGTCCAACCTGACCCTGCCGGTAACATTCGCGAACGATCTTTTGCAGGGCGAGGTCACCGACGCCGGCTATGCCGTCTGCCGACTGGGGGTCAACACAACGGTTGGCGTGCTGGGCTTCATGGACCCGGCGAGCGGCTGGGGCTGTCCGTCCCACGAAGAGGACTTCGGACAGACTCTCGCGGTCTACGGCGTTCCGGGCGGCCCCTATATGGTCCTGCCGCTGCTGGGCTCAACGCTGCCGCGCGACCTGATCGGAAAATTGGTGGTAGACCACTATTTCAACCCCTTGGGATATGTGACCTACCGCGGTAAGTACTACGTCTCGGTCGGCGAGAGCCTGATCAAGCTTGTCGATCAGCGCTCGGGCTCAATCGGGGCACTCAAGGACATCGAGCGGACCAGCATTGACTACTATGCCGCGGTCCGCAGCATCTATCTTCAGAAACGTGCTTCCGCTATCGAAAACAACACACTCTCGCCGGACCCCCTCGCGCCCAGCAGCTCGAGCCATTAAAAACCGGTCGCTGATACACTGATTTGTGAAAATTCTGCGATGTCGATCGTCGAACAAATCGTCGCCTTCTGCTGCAGACACGCACGCGTCGTCGTCGCCGCCTGCTTCATCGCCGCGCTCGGCGGGCTTTATTACACCGCGACGCATTTCGCGATGAACACCGACTCGAGTTCGCTGCTCTCGCCTGATCTGCCTTGGCGGAAAACGATGGCGCGATTCGACCGGCTGTTCCCTCAGCGCAACAATCTGATCCTGGTGGTGATCGACGGGGTGTCGCCCGACCGGGCCAATGCGGCCGCCAACGAGCTCTCGGCAAAGCTGGCCGCCAACCCCAAGCTGTTCCCCGCCGTCCGCCGTCCGGATGGCGGACCATTCTTCGACAAGAACGGCCTCCTGTTCCTGCCCGAGAAATGCGTGAAGGATGCGATGGACAAGCTGATCCAGGCGCAACCCTTCCTCGGCGCTCTGGCAGCCGATCCTTCGCTGCGCGGCGTGATGGACAGCCTTTCGACGGCGTTGCTGGGTGTGAACAGCGGACAGGCGACCCTGGCTGACATCGACGCGCCCATGTCGGCCTTCGCCGGAACACTCGACAAGGTGAACGCGGGGCAAACGGCGTTTCTGTCCTGGCAGAACCTGTTCTCGGCCAATGATGCAAACACCAAGGAATGTTCCTTCGCGCGCACCCGCACCTTCATCGAAGTTCAGCCGAAACTCGACTACAATGAGCTGATGCCCGGCGAAAGAGCCGAGAAAGCAATCCGCGCCGCCGCCAAACAGCTCAAACTCACTCCCAATCAGGGCATCCGGGTCCGCCTGACCGGGCCGGTGCCGTTGTCCGACGAGGAATTCGCCACATTGCAGCAAAACGCCGGCGTGATGGGCGCCGCGATGTTCCTCGCCGTCACGCTGTGCTTGTGGCTCGCGGTGAGGTCGGTCCGCATTATCTTCTGCATTCTGATGACCCTGGTTACCGGACTGCTGCTGACCACAGCGGCAGGACTTCTGCTGGTGCATGTCTTCAACATCATCTCGATAGCATTCATTGCCTTGTTTGTCGGGCTAGGTGTGGATTTCGCCATCCAGTTCTCGGTGCGATACGGCGCCGAGCGCCTTGCCGACGGCGATGTGTCGAAGGGCTTGTGTTGCGCCGCAGGCGGTGTGGGGACACCGCTGGCGCTCGCAGCCGCAGCCACGGCGGCTGGATTCTACTCTTTCATCCCAACCGACTATGTCGGTGATGCCGCACTCGGCATCATCCCGGGGACCGGCATGATCATCGCTTTCCTGCTGGCAATCACCTTCCTGCCTGCCATGATCATGTTCATGCGCCCGCCTGGCGAGGCCGAGCGCGTCGGCTTTGCCCTGCTGGCCCCCGTCGACCGCTTCCTGCATGACCATCGCCGGCGCGTCATCATCTGGGGCGCCATCATCGGCATCGCCGCCGCGGCGACCCTGCCATTCCTGCGCTTCGATCCCAATCCGCTCGATCTGCAGAATCCCCACGTCGAAGCTATGTCGACCATCAGGGATCTGATGAAGGATCCGGAGACTTCGCCTAACACCATCGATGTGCTGGCGCCGAATCTTACAACCGCGAACAAGCTGGCTGCCAAGATCGCCAAACGGCCGCTGGTGGGGCAGGTTCTGACCCTCACGACCTTCATTCCGCCGAATCAGAAACGGAAATTGTCGGTGATCCACGACACCGCATTCCTGTTGGACTCTACCATCAATCCCTTCGCCGTCAGGCCGCCACCGACCGATGCGGAAAACGTCGCCGCTTTCAAAAAGGCGGCCCAAGGGCTGTATGACGCAGCTATGGCCATGCCCAAGAAGCCGTTGACCGACAGACAACGCAAAGCCCGCGTGGACGCGCTGCGCCTGTCGCACGCGCTTAACGTTCTGGCCGTCTCCTCGCCGGCTAGGCGGCAGGCGGCAACCACGGCGCTGATCCCCGGGCTGAAATCCCTGCTGCAACAGCTGCGCAACGCGCTTCAGGCCGGCCCGGTGACCATCA
>JBJKRM010000007.1:0-6548 GCA_046704685.1 Rhizomicrobium sp. | reverse complement strand
TGCGTGCGCGCACCTCTTCGCTGATGGCCGGTTCCTTGTCGAGCCGGTGCCGCAGCGCATTGGCGTCGGCGAGCGCCGCGTTGCGCAGTCCCGGGATCAAGACGCCAAGCGCCACGACAATCACGGTGATGGCGTCGACCAGCAGGACCAGGGCAAAGAACACCCAATAGCCGGAGTAGTTGCCGCCGGCCTGGAATTGCCCCGGCAAGAGATAGGCAAGCCACGGATGCTGGCTGGTCATGCTCGGCACGAGCATGAGGATCATCATCGTGTTCGTCGCGACGAACACGAGCAGGAGCCTGATGCCATGCAAACGCACCGTCTTCCCCCCACTTTGACGTTGCTCACGATGATACAGTAAACGACCGCCCTGCAAATGACCGAAGCGCTCACTTTCATCAAAACATCAACAACACGGCAGTCGCTGCCGCTGGTTCCCGAAATCCGGCTGCATCTTGCCAGTGAGGTGCTGCCGCTGTGGCACAAGACCGAGGAAGAACTTGAGCAGGAAGGCGTTCCGCCGCCCTATTGGGCCTTCGCCTGGGCCGGCGGACAGGCTCTGGCGCGCTACATTCTCGATCACGGACTG
Source organism: Rhizomicrobium sp. (assembly GCA_046704685.1). Classification (GTDB taxonomy): domain Bacteria; phylum Pseudomonadota; class Alphaproteobacteria; order Micropepsales; family Micropepsaceae; genus Rhizomicrobium. The sequence continues at coordinate 5,959 of JBJKRM010000007.1, read as the reverse complement.
AAAGTGGCCTCGGTGCTCGATTTCGGTTCGGGGTCCGGCTTGGTTGCCATTGCCGCGGCAAAAGCCGGTGCAGCCCAGGTGCTGGCGGCCGATATCGATCGCTTTGCCGCCGCAGCCATCGCTTTGAACGCGAACGAAAATAGCGTGCAGGTCGAGATCACCACGGATGACATCATCGGCCGGAAGGATCCGTGGGACGCCATCCTGATCGGCGATATGTGCTACGAGCGGCCCTTGGCTGAGCGCCTGCTGGATTGGCTCAAGGACCGTGCCGGTGCCGGTGCAACCGTTCTGATGGGAGATCCGGGGCGCGCCTATTTTCCGAAGTCCGGCGTCGAGAAGCTGGCAACATACCAAGTGCAGACGACACGGGAGCTGGAAGACCGCGACATCCGCGAGACCAGCGTCTATCGGCTCGTGGCCTGATCCGCCGAACTCCGGGCTTTGGTTTGCCTCACTTGACTCGGCAAGCGCGCGTCTTTTATAAAGAACAAAAGAGGAACAAATACGATGCCGTACGACGGAACACTGGATTACATCGAACTACCGGGGGCGGACATTCCGGCGACCAAGCAGTTCTATGCGAAGGTATTCGGATGGAGCTTCACGGACTACGGTCCGGAGTATGTGGCGTTCGATGCCGGCGGCCGGAACGGCGGATTCAATGCCGCGCGCAGGGTTGTCGCTGGCGGGGGGCCACTGATCGTTTTGTACGCCAGGAACCTGGAGGCCACCGAAGCCAAGGTGCGCGATGCCGGCGGCGAGATCATCGGCCACGAAAAATTCGAGGGCGGGCGGCGATTCTACTTCCGCGATCCCAATGGCAATGAATTGGCCGTCTGGACCAAATGCTAGGAGGGCCGCGCTACGAAGCCTTATCCAACTCCTGCAGGTCGCCCTTGGTGGCCGCCTTGGAAGCGCGCGTCAGGCGGAAGATCGTGCCGCTGAGAAGCAGAAGCGCGATCAGATTCGGGATCGCCATCAGCGCGTTCATGATGTCGGCCACGGTGATGATGGTTTTGAATTCGATCACCGAACCGATGAAGACGAACGCCACCCAGACATAGCGGTAGGGGATGACGATCTTCTCGCCGAACAGATATTCGGCGGCGCGCTCGCCGTAATAGCTCCAGCCGAGGATGGTGGTGTAGGCGAAGATGATGGAACCGAACATCACCAGCCACCGCCCGCCGGCGACGCCACCGTTGAAGGCCAGCATCGAAAGAGCGGCACCGGTCATACCCGACTTCCAGGCCGCCATCATCACCGGCACGCCGTTGGGGCCGGCAACCGGCACATGCACAGTGACGATCACGAGGGCGGTGATGGTGCAGACCAGGATGGTGTCGATGAAGGTCCCGAGCATGGCAATCATGCCCTGGCGCACCGGATTGTCGTTACGCGCGGCGGCATGGGCGATGGGGGTGCTGCCGAGCCCCGCTTCATTGGAGAACACGCCACGAGCCACACCTTGCTGGATGCCGATCCACACCGCCGCTCCCGCGAATCCGCCGGCTGCCGCGGTCGGGGTGAAGGCGTTACGGATGATGAACAGCAGCCCTTCGGGGACATCGGCGATGTTCGAGAAGATGATGAACAGGCCGCCGGCGATATAGACCACCGCCATGAAGGGAACGAGAAACTCGGCCACCCGGCCGATGCGCTTCACCCCGCCGATGATGACCAGGAAGGTCAACACCGTCATCACGGCGCCGGTCTGCCAGGCGGGAATGCCAAGATTGCCGTGCACCGCATCGACCACGGCCTTGGCCTGGAACATATTGCCGATGCCGAATCCGGCAATGGTGGCGAAAAAGGCGAAGACGAAGCCCAGCCAGAGCCAACGCCGGCCGAGGCCGTTCTTGATGTAGTACATCGGGCCGCCGACATAGCGGCCGGCGGAGTCCACTTCACGGTAACGGACGGCCAGCACCGCTTCGGAGTATTTGGTGGCCATGCCGACCAGCGCCGTCATCCACATCCAGAACACGGCGCCAGGACCGCCCAGCGCAATGGCCGCCGCCACGCCCACGATGTTGCCGTTGCCGATGGTGGCCGACAGTGCCGTCATCAAGGACTGGAACGGCGTGATGTCGCCCTTCTCGTGCTTGCCCGCCTTGCGCCCCCGCGCCAAAAGCCGGAACGCCGTGCCGATGCGGCGGATCGGCATCAGCCTCATGCCCAAGGTGAGATAGAGCCCGGTGCCCAAGAGCAGCACCAGCATCGCCGGTCCCCACACCAGGCTGTCCAGGGCGTTGAGCCCTGCGTGCAACCGTGCCACCCAATCGACTGTCGTATTCATGCCCTGCCCCGACTCCACTTCGCTGCAAAGATGACGTGCTTTGCCGCAAGCCGCAAACCGTTCGCTAGGCTCAGATCCCTTCGGTGCAACCAAAAATGTGGCGCCGGTACATTCCCGACGCCGAGTAACCTAGTCCTTCCAATCGGGGATCGGCGAGTCCTGGAGCGGCTCGGCTTCGACGATGCCGCGGCCGACATGGCTGCGCGAACGGCTATAGCCGAAGTAGACGGTCAAGCCGATCACGCCCCAGCATGGCAGCACCAGGATGGCGATGAGCGGCAGCTTGAGATACAGGCCAACGCAGCCGATGAAGGCCAATGGAGCCACCAGCCAGATCGCCGGCGTGCGGAACGGCCGCTCGCGCTTGGGATCCCGGATCCGCAGCACCAGCACCGACACCGACACCATGGCGAAAGCGAACAGCGTGCCCGAGTTGGAGTAATCCGCCAGCCGCCCCACCGGCAAAAATGCCGCCATGAACATGACCACCAGCCCGGTGATCATCGTCACGACATGCGGCGTCTTGAACCGCGGATGGACAGAGGCGAGCTTGGCGGGCAGAAGACCGTCGCGCGCCATCACAAAGAAGATGCGCGTCTGGCCGAACATCATCATCAGCACCACCGATGGCAGCGCCACGAAGGCGGCAAGGCCGAGCAGATTGCCGACATTGACGTCCCCGATCACACGCAACACATGGGCGAGCGCTTCATGGCTGCAGACCAGCGGCTGGGTGGCGCCACCGGCTACGATCTGCGCGCAGCGGGTCGCCAGTTCCGGCGAACCCGGCAGCAGAACCTGCCCGGCAAGTCCGCGCACCGGCTGGGCTCCGATCGTGCCGATCGCGCCGGCGGATACCAGGAGGTAGAAGACCGTGCAGATCAACAGGCTGCCGATCAGCCCGATCGGCACATTGCGCTGGGGGTTCCTCGTTTCCTCTGCCGCGGTCGAGACGGCATCAAACCCGACATAGGCAAAGAAGATCGACGAGGCGGCCCCGACCACGCCCACCGTGCCCCAACCATTGGGCGTGAAAGGCGTGAAGTTGGACATGTGGATCATCGGCAGTGTCAGGGCAATGAATGCCGTGAGCGCCGCCACTTTGACGGCGACCAGCACCGCATTGAACCGCGCACTTTCGGTTGTGCCAAGAACGAGCAGCATGGTGACAAGCAGCGCAACGACGGCCGCCGGCACGTTGATGAGACCGCCTTGCGATGGGCCTTGGGCCAACGCTGCCGGTATATGGATGTGAAATTGGCTGTTCAGCAGGCCCACGAAATAGCCCGACCAGCCGACCGCCACCGCACTGGCGCCGACCGCATATTCCAGGATCAGGGCCCAGCCGACCATCCAGGCCAGAATCTCGCCCATCACGGCGTAGGTATAGGTATAGGCAGAGCCCGCCACAGGCACCATGGCGGCGAGTTCGGCATAACACAATGCCGCAACAGCACAGACAAAACCGGCGATCACGAACGACAGCATCATGCCAGGCCCGGCCTTCTGCGCCGCCTCGGCGGTGAGCACGAAGATCCCCGTACCGATCACGGCGCCAACGCCAAGCATGGTGAGTTGAAACGGGCCCAAAGAACGGCGCAGCGCCTTCTTCTCCGCAGCCGCGAATATCGCTTCCAGCGGCTTTCTACGGCTGAACAGCATTAATAATCCTTTCGAATGCCCCCGGGCGTTGACCGCCATGTATTTGGCTGGAGCGTACCTGGTTCTTGCTTCCGCGCAACCCCGAGGGTGTAGGCATCGAAACGTGGCAATTACCCTCTGTGGCAAGCGCGCGGCGCATGGTAAGCCAATGAGTGAATATCTTCGTGATGGGCAGGGACTCGAATGCCTGAACCGGCGGACGCATGACCGACGCAGCGGAAGATCCTAATCTATCTCAGCCGGTTTCCGGCGCCGACAGCGAGCCCAGCCTGAACCGGGCCTTGGGGCCGGTCAGTTTGATCATGATCGGCATCGGCTCGATCATCGGCGCCGGCATTTTTGTCTATGCCGGGAACGCCGCCGCGGTGCATGCCGGCCCCGCCGTCATCATCTCCTTCCTGATTGCCGGCACCGGTTGCCTGTTTTCTGGGCTGTGCTATGCCGAATTCGCCTCCATGATCCCGGAGTCCGGCAGCTCCTACACCTATGCCTACGCCACCATGGGCCGCTTCATGGCCTGGTTCATCGGCTGGAACATGGTGCTGGAATATGGTGTTTCGGCCTCCGGCGTAGCGGCCGGCTGGTCAGGCTATTTCCTCAGTTTCCTAAAGCACATGGGAATCACCTTCCCGGCCGCCTTTGCCAACGCCCCGTTGGAGGGCCACGGCATCACCGACCTCCACTGGACGGGAGCCATCGTCAACCTTCCCGCAGTGGTTTTGATCGCAGCCCTGACGGCTCTGCTGGTGGTGGGGGTGCGGGAATCGGCGCGCTTCAACAACACCATGGTGCTGCTCAAGGTCGGCATCGTCCTGATGGTGATCCTGTTCGGCCTGCCCTTCGTCACCGAGGCGCACTTCACGCCCTTCATCCCACCCAACACCGGGCAATACGGTCATTTCGGCTTCTCAGGCATCCTGTCGGGCGCAGCGATCGCGTTCTTCGCCTTCATCGGATTCGAAGCGGTTTCAGTCTCGGCGCAGGAATGCAAGAACCCGCAGCGCGATCTTCCCATCGGCATCCTGGGATCGCTGGCGATCTGTTCGGCTCTCTACATCCTGATCGCCATCGTCCTGATCGGCATCGCGGACTGGCGGACGCTTGATGTCTCAGATCCAGTGTCGTTTGCGGTGAGCAAAGTGCCGGCCCTAAAATGGCTGGTGCAGTGGGTGAATGTCGCGGCGATGGCGGGGCTCGGCACGGTGGTGTTCACCTCGCTCTATGGCCAGACGCGAGTGTTCTATTGCATGGCGCGCGACAACTTCCTGCCGCCCGCCTTCAGCGCCGTGCACGAACGCTTCCACACGCCGCATCGCGGCACGATCATTATCGGGATTGTCGCAGCCGTGCTGGCCGCGATTTTTCCGTTCGACGTGCTGGCCGACCTGGTCTCCATCGGCACGCTGCTCGCGTTTGTGACGGTCTGCGTCGGCATCATGATCCTGCGTGTCACGGCACCCAAGGCGGAACGCAAATTCCGCACGCCATTCGTCTGGCTGACCGCCCCGGCCGGCATCTTCGTCTGCGGCGTGATGATGTATTCCTTGTCGAACGGCACCTGGCTCCGGCTCGGGATTTGGACCGTGCTTGGCCTTGGCATATATCTGTCCTATGGCATCAGGCATGCCGCACCTTCGAAGTGGAAAGTCGTCAATCCTGAATGAGGACATTGCGCGATGAGTTACCGCTCGCTGCGTGAGTTCATCGCCAAGCTGGAGGCCGCCGGCGATCTCGTGCGGGTGCGCGAACCGGTCTCCACCATGCTTGAGATGACCGAGATACAGACACGGTTGATCGCCCAGGGCGGACCCGCGGTGATCTTCGAGCGGCCGGTCAAGGCCGATGGCACGCCGAGCGACATCCCGGTGCTCGTCAACTTGTTCGGAACGGTCAAGCGCGTCGCCATGGGGGTCACCATCGGCGGCAAGGAACGCACCACTGCGGCAGAGCTGCGCGATGTCGGAGAACTGCTGGCCTCGCTGCGCCAGCCCGAAC
>JBJKRM010000006.1:0-7047 GCA_046704685.1 Rhizomicrobium sp. | reverse complement strand
CGGGCCTCAATACTCGCCGCCAAGGTTTTCCTTCATCGTCAGCGGCTTCTTGTTGCCAAGCTCGGACGACGCGGTGTGACCGATCTGTCGGATCTCGCCGTTCGGCAGGATCTGGATCGGGATGTCCTCCTCGCTGTTGAGGAGCCGCTCCAGCTCGTCGATTTTGGACTGTTGGCTCATTCCATCCCTCCAAGGGTACGGCACGACTCATCGATTAATACACCTGCACATCCTATGACGGTTGTGCACAGAGTCAACTCAATATTTTGAGGGACGTGAGCGGATGGCTACCAGATAATGCGCCCGCCAGTCCACCGCCTGTCACTCTGCGTGGGGTCTCGGCGCCGCTCGGCGCCACAACCTCTTGACCGGCCAAACGATGGAGGGGTTAGACTTCGGCGCCTATTCACAGGTTTACGAGAGCCCCGTCCGCGCCAAAGCGTGGACGCGCCCGCCTTTGCGACTGTCTTCAGGGGCAAAATCGATCATTTATGGCGGTTTTCGACCCTGTTGCGTGATTTATGGCGGAATTCAATTCTTATGAATGATTTTCGACCGAAGTCGCATATAATGACTTTCGACGTGTTGAGCCATAATACAGTCTATTTCGACCGCCGTGAGGTGTTTTCGACCGATGGAGCTTGAGGGTGCCCCGCCCATAGCCTTCCAGGACCGGCTCGTGCCGGACGGCAGCCGGCTCGCCGGCTGGGCAGCACTCGTCCATAGACTCGGCCTCAAGGCCCCGGTCCGCAGCCCGAGCGCCGTCGCCGACGGGCATATCAAGGGCAGTCAACGCCGAGAGGAAGGCTGGACCCTCTTCGACAAGCGCTACTGGCCCGGCACCACCGCCTGGGATCACTTGAGCTTCGCGCTGCGCCATGAGCCGCTCGACCTGCTCATTCTCAAGCGCGCATTCGCGGCCCTGCCCGCCGAGGAGATCGCGGCGTTCATCCGGCAGGCCCCGACCGGAACGGTTGCCCGCCGCGCCTGGTTCTTCTTTGAAGAACTGAGCGGCACGACGCTCGACATCGAAGACGCCGCCACCGTCACCGCGATCGAGGCGCTCGATCCGCACCATTACGTCACCGCCAGACCGCGCCTTTCAAAGCGCCACCGGGTCCGGGACAATCTGCTCGGCACCGGCACGTATTGCCCGCTCATACGCAAGACCGAAGCGCTCGCTGCCTTCGAACAGCGCGGCCTTGCAACAAAGGCCGCGGAAACCGTCGGCCGCACCGGCGGCCATCTGATCGCGCGCGCGGCAAGTTTCATGCTGCTCGCCGACAGCCGCGCGAGTTTCGAGATCGAAGGCGAGCGGCCGCCGCGCGATCGTCTGGAGCGTTGGGGCCGCGCCGTCCTGCAAGCGGGAAAGAATGGACTCTCGCTGGCGGAACTGAACCGCCTGCACAGCATGCTGATCGAAGACACCCGCTTCATCAAAGCCGGCGTGCGCCCGGACGGCGTCTTCCTCGGCGAGCGCGACCACAACGACGATCCGCTGCCGGAATTCATCGGCGCGAGACCAAACGACCTGGACCCCCTGCTCACCGGCATGCTCAACGCCAATGCGCGAATGCGCGAAAGCGACCTCGATCCCGTGTTGCAGGCTGCCGCCACCGCTTTCGGCTTTGTCTATATCCATCCCTTTCAGGACGGCAATGGCAGACTCCACCGCTGCCTCATCCATCACGTCCCCGCCGAAAGAAAATTCACTCCGCCGGGCATGGTGTTCCCGGTCTCCTCGGTGATGCTTGACCGCATCGACGATTACCGCACCACCCTGCAAGACCATTCCGGACCGCTGATGCCCTACATCGAATGGCGCGCGACGCCGGATCGCAATGTCGAGGTGACCAACGACACCGCCGATCTCTACCGGTATTTCGACTGCACGGCGAACGCCGAATTCCTCTACGCCTGCGTTGCCCGCACCGTCGAAGAAGACCTGCCCAGGGAAATCGAGTATCTGCACTGCCATGACGAAGCGCAGCGCCGCATCATGGAAATCGTGGACATGCCCGACCGCCTTGCCCAGGACCTGATCATGTTCATCGACCAGAACGGCGGCACGCTGCCGAAGAAGCGCCGCGAGAAGGAGTTCGCGGCACTGAGGGATGACGAAGTAAAAAACATCGAAACGATCTATCGCGAGGTTTTCGGCAATGGCGGTCACTGAAGTTGACGACACCGCCATCAACTATCCGGCGTGGACTGACTACAAGAAGAAGAACGGTCTCGATCCGCTCGGGATGCAGAACAGCAGCGTCAGCCTTTATCAGACATTTCTTCCCGGCATCAGCAACGTGACGCTGCGCATGCGCTATTACGGCCTTTATGCCTGGCTTTGCCGCAGTTACGCGCAACGCGTCGGCGATACCAATCCCGAAAGTTGGAAGCGCTTTATCCGCCGGGCTGAAGCGTTATACGCGCTGCTCTCCTACCATCACGGCAATGAGACGGGCGTTGCGGGAATCGAATGGGCACAAAAAGCTTATGACGAGGCGGCAAGCGATGACATCGATTTTGCACAGGCCGCCGAGCCGGGAAGCGAAACCTATTATCTGAAACAGGCTTGGGGAATATACGGACTGGCCTATCGCAGCCAGCTCTTCGACATTGGAATCTTTACGTCCTCTGCCGATCACGAGATTCCGGTGCCCAGCGCCGAGATCGGAGACAGGTTGGCGCTGGCCTTTGGGAACGCTCTCGGCGCCATGGCCAAGCGGTTCCTTGAGGCGGTCGATCGCGGTTCGGTCACGAAGGCGGAGCTCGATCAGTTTTCTCCGCTGGCGCCATCGGAGATCAGCCTGACGAGCGACGAGCGGGCGATTTATCAGGAAGTGCTCCTCAATCCGCATGACGCGGCTGATTCCGGGGCGTTATCCCGCCGGTTGAGCCTGACCCTCGTCTTGAAGGTCGCGACGCTGCTCGGTCGCGATCCCAAGCCCGACGAAGTGCGCTGGATCTTCTATGCCGGCTGCGATGAGAGAGGCCGGGCGCTGGAACCGGGCAGCCCGGCGCTCGAAGCACAGCGGCAGCGCTGGTGGGTCTATCAGGCCAATGATCTGTGCCATATCGCGCTGGAAGCGCTCCTGAAATTCACGCTCGACAACCTGGCCGGATTTCCGGGCGGCATTACCCTGTCCCGCCTCATCCCTACATGCGTCGATCGTATTCTAGACGTCGCGCCGCAAAAGCCTGAATGTTGGCCTGACTTTCTCGAAATGCTTCATCCAGCGCTCAATCCAAATGACCGCAGTGAGCCCGATGCGGAGCGCCGCCTGGTCGAATCAATCATGAGAAGCGCAGGACGCAGCGATGAAAGCGTCTGTCCTGCCGAGGTCGCCTGGGACACATTGAAACTCCTTGGCATTCTGCACAAGCGGGTGCGCGAAGAGGCGCACGATATCAAAGCCGAACTCGGCGGCTTTGATCCCGATGCCTTCCGCTCACTGCTTAGCGAGACGCGCTTTCTTGAGCGGCAGATGAACGCAGACTTCCGGGAGGCCCTGGGACGCCTGCTCGAAGAGCGCGTGATCCGGCGCCACCTGTGGGTCGCCTTGAGGAAATTCCGCCATCAGGGCGATTACACCTTCTTGATCGAAACCGACGAAGGCCGGTTCCGGCTTCGCGAGAAGGACGGGCCGGTGTTTACGAACCCGCGTCTTGGTCCGGCCATCACCTTCCTCAAAGACATCCACCTGGTCGGCGGGCAGGGTCTGACGGAGCAAGGCGTCGAGGCGCTGGGTAGCGCATGAGGCTCTACGAACGCTTCGGAGACAAGGGCTACCACACAAGCATTGCGACGACCTTCGGGATCGATTTTGATGCTTATGAAAGCATTGTCCTTCCCCGTCTTCGCGGCGCCGGCTGCCGCAACAATATCGTCATCACCGATGGGCGCATGCTAACCCATGCGCTGAGCGGCGCTTCAATGCTGCCGCGTCAGGCGGGAAAGCTCTACACCGTGAGCGGCGTCAACGCGGCCGGGGTTTTTCACCCCAAGCTCTTCCTTCAGCTGGGCCGTCGCGGCGGCCGTCTGATCGTAAGTTCGGCCAACCTGACCGCTTCCGGCCTAGCCGGCAATCTCGAACTGATGGAAGCGCTTGCATGCGATGAAACCGACTCCGGCGAGCAGCGTCTGATAGCGAGCGCCTGGGCGTATGCAGCGCGTCTGATCGATTATACGCAGCAGGGTCTTGCCGGGCAGCGCGACTGGATGCAGGCCCGGACGCCCTGGCTTGGCGCCGCGCATCCAACACCCGACGCCGTCGGCCTGTCGGACGGGACGGTTGCCGCCTTGCTGACAACCGGCGGCCCGGTGGGCATCGGCCGGCAATTTGCCGAGAAAATCGATGGCCCCGTCACGCGCCTGGCCGTGATCAGTCCCTATTGGGATAATGATCTGGCGGCGCTTCGGTATCTTGCCGAGCGGCTTTCAGCCGCCGAGGTCTGTGTCCTTCTCGACCCGGAGAGAAGGGCATTCCCGACGCAAGCCATGGGGAGCATTCACAATCTGCAACTTTATGAGCGTGGTGAGTTCCGCAAAGGCCGATTCATCCATGCAAAGGCGATCATCGCGCAAACAGCGATGGGGGATCACATTCTGATCGGCAGCGCCAATTGCTCGAGCGCTGCTTTGGGTCTTGAAGGATTTGCAGGCATCAACGAAGAGGTCTGTATCTATAGACAGCTGCCGGCGGGCAGCGTTCTCCCCGTTCTTGGCCTGACGGACGTGTTTACCGATGATCGGCGCGTTGATCCCGGTACGCTCGATCCGCCGGTACCCGGCGACGACCTGCCCCTCGCGGAGCTGGGCATCCAATCACCCGGTCAATTCGAGTGTCGAGTCGATACGCTGCTTTGGAGCCCCGAGAACGTCGATAATCCGGCGGTATGTTCGATCGGTCTGCTCGATCACGACGGTCAGCCTTTAGCCTGCGCGCTTACGCCCCTTCCCCGCGATGCGGGCGGAAGGCTCCGGTTTCAGATCTCCGATGCGCAGGAGCGCCCGTCTTTTGCCCGCGTTTCCTATCCGGACGGCCGGACATCAGCGCCCGCCATCGTGACTCTGATCGATCATCTGCGTGCTGTCATCCGCGAAACCATGTCGCGGCGAACCGAGAATGCCCTTCGGCAATTGGACAGCGAGACCGAAGCGAGCCTCGCGCTGCTGGATGTGCTCGATGTCCTTGAGAAGATTGAGATGGGCGTTGCGAAGGCAACAGATTCGCTATCGATCCCCAAGGCCGGCAAAAGCGACGATGACGCGCCAGACGCCGCACAGTACCGGACCCTCAGCTACCACGACTTTATCGCAGGCAGGCGTCCGCGTAGTGCAGGCGCTCAGGCCACGCACAACAGCCTTGCCGGTACCGAGGTGGCGATAGTCCGCAACTTCCTCAACCGGATTATCGGCCTGAAGGAAGAGAGCGTCGATGATGAGGATGGTGATGAGAATGCCCTGAAGGATGCGTTTGATCTCGGTGATGAGACCGCAAACCCGGAGGCTGCGATCGCGGCCGGCGAGGAATTCGGGAAGAATGACAAGGAGCCGTCAGACGAACAAAGAGCCGAAGCCGAGCGCCGGCGGAATGCCGCGCAGCGCAAGTCGACCAAAGAGCAAATTCTTCAAGGGGTGAAGAGTTTCGGCGCGCGGACCAAGGCACGCCAGGAAGCAGGCGCACTCACAAGCTATGACATACTCCGTCTACGTGCCCTGCTGATGATCGTTTGCACGGCCGCCAAAGCCGCACCGAAACCAGCGGCCCGCGATGGCACGTCTGCTTCCCGACTCGAAGTGTTGCCGCCCGAAGGCGACCCTGACAGCTGGCCGGTTGTTGTCGGTCGTCTGCTGTTCCTCTTCTTTGGCGGCAAGAACCCGGCAATCCGGGACCTCTATCTGAGTGTCGATCATGATCAGGTTCCCGATGACATCATCGAGTCATTGGCAACCTGCTACTGGTGCCTCCAGCCATCCTGTCTCACGCCATTGAGCAACGGCGAACACGACCGCATCACGCGCTTGCTCACCCCCCCGGCCGAACGCGCCTACCTGTTGACGCTCCCATCTGAAAGCGAACTGCTGGGTGATGACGTGATGACCATCATGGATCGCATGAGCGCCCGCTACGCGGAAAAGCTCGGCATAGATCCGGCCGCCATCCTCGAGGGTCACGAGACCTTGGTGCACCGCCTCTTCAGCGCGCCCCGCTAGGTGCCGCCCTGTCCGGGGGCAGGCTGAGCGCTTCCGGTACGCAGCCTCACCATGGATAACGAACGGCGGCCCCAGCTGGCCATGAACCAAACGTTACGCTGGTCATGAACATTGATCCGCTGGGCGATCTCGACGTCCAACACGGCGGGTTCCGACGCATCGACATCTGAATAGTCACCGAAAACGGTCTCAAGGTAACGATGGCCCTCGTCCGGCATGATTGCCGCGTAAATGGTGTCAGGATCCTGGGCGGCCTGCCAACAGGCCACCTTGAGTGATCGCTACCCTTCAGGCCGCAGCGGAGAAGCAGAAGGCTCGATCCCGGTCGGAGTGGAAAGAACTCGGTATGCGGGGTAGTCGCCCCTCGGAGTCTCGCCACATCGAGAGCCGTGGCGGAAGAATGCTGGCGCGCCGGTCGAGATGAAACTGCGAGCATCTATGTAATTAAAATGACATTATAAGTTTAAATTTGCGAGTTCGGTGCATCCCAGTCGCGTGCTTCTGGTGGGATATTGACAGACCATTTTTCTGCTGCGGGATCACCAGCCAGAAAGTCAGACACGCGATCCCATCTTTCCTGGCATTCGGGCCAAAGAACGTTCCTCAGCATATAGAGCTTTCGCGACCAGTTGGGACTGACAAAATTACCAACCCAGATGGAAGGGACGATGAAAACCGTCGGTCGCCATGCCCCATCTTCTGCTTGCAGGTCGACGAATGCATACCAGAGCTGTCGAGACCAACGGCCAGCCGCTCCGCTTCCGACATCCCATTCCCGAAGCTCATAGCCGTATCGATTTGGGCGGTGCGCCCACTGAGACGTTTTTACC
>JBJKRM010000005.1:0-3424 GCA_046704685.1 Rhizomicrobium sp. | reverse complement strand
CCGGATCTGACGACTGCTTCCAAGCTCGTTTATGATCGAAAAAAGGACGACAACAAGGTGACGGCGGAAATCACCGGAAAGTCGTCTTGCGTCAAGGACAGCGCCGGAGCCAGTCTGTACGCGGCCTACGAACTCCCGATCAGCTCGAAACAATACCTTGTGCGGATCACCAGCGAACCTGAGGGCGAAACGCTGCTGGCATTGCGTGTTCTGCTCTACGGGGACAACGGAGCCTTGAAGCGGGAATTCTCGGGAAAGCAGATCGTCTTCCGTGGCAACGCCCTGTCGGTAATCTTCCGCAGCCACGATGACGAACGCTATCTTGTGGTCGCCTCCGATCCTGCGGCCGTCGGTGAGAGTAAATCCCGCTTGCAGGAAGCCACGCACGCCAATTTCGTTGCGGCTTATCCAGCTTATTTCACCTACTACACAGGCAGTGACGTGGTGGTGAAGAACACGCTCTCGCACAACGGGCGCGTGGAGGTTTCCCTGGAACCGCTCCCCACCCAGTGACGGCGATAGGCCCGCAATTTCATCATCTAGGCTCGCTTATGCATTGCGCGGCCGGGTACGAGAAGGAAACCGGTTCAGCCCCGTTTATTTCTCGGACAGGGCATCCAGCCGGCTGCGGATTTCACTGGCCAGAGCATCATCCGGCGCGGCATGGCCGATGGCCTTGGTCCATAGCGCGCGCGCCTTGGCCGTATGGCCCGCCTTGTACTCCGCCAGTCCGACATAATAGAGCGCCGGAACGCTGGCGCCATCGAGCGCCAGCACCTTGTGCATGGTGGCGATGAAGTCCGGCGGGGTCTCGTCACTGGCTGGCGCCGCGGCCTTCTGCACCTCAGCCAGGCTAAGTTGCACACTGGCGTCGTTGGGCTTGAGCCTTACGGCGTGATCGGCCGCGGCCCGCGCCTTATCCAACTCGCCCATCACGGTGTAGACATGCGCCAGACGTTGCCAGCCGGCAACGTCGTTGGGCTTTTTCTGCATACGGTCCGCGAGCTGCTGCACCATGGCGCGGATCATAGTCTTGCGGTCGATCGGCGCCGACGTCGCCTTGGCGGGCGGCATGGTGCCTGCGCCGGCTTGCATTCCTTGGCTCAGGTGCATCGCCTTGGTCATGGCGTTGAGCGCGGTGTCGATCGCCTTAAGATTGGGCGGGCTGGGCGGCACCGATTTGGGATCGAAGCCGGCCTGCTTGGCATAGGCTTGGATGTGATCGCGCAGCATCGGCAGCCACGGCGCGCTGGGGTCGCTGGTGCGTTCCAGGTCGCGCCAGATGGCGATGGCTTCGCGTGTGTTGCCGATCTGGGCCTCGGCTAGGCCGAGATAGAAGCGGGAGCGCTCGCTGCGCGGCTCGATCGAAATGGCGTTGGTGAACGCCTTCATCGCCTCGGGCACTACCACGCCGTCGTTCGTCATCACCAGTGCCTCGCCGAACTCGGACCAGACCACCGGGTTGTTGCTGCCCATTTGGATGGCGTTGCGGTAGGCATCGACGGCCTTGTCGTAAATCTGCGCGTCGAAATAGATCGCGCCGAGTTTTTCGTAACCCAGGATGCTGGGGTCGGCCGCGACCATCTTGGCAAGGTCGTCGGCTGAGGCGGCCGCGGCGACTTCCGGGTCGTGCTTCAGGCGCCAGGCATAGGGTTCACCGGGCAGGTTGGGAGAGCCGAGGATGGCGTAGAAAATTCCCGCGCCAACCGGGATGACGAGGGCGATCACAATAATCGCCGCGATGCGCCAGATCCTGCTGCCGCCGAGCAGAAAGCGGTGGGGTTTCTTGAGTTCGGCGTCCTCGGCTGCCAGCATTCGCCGATAGATTTCCGCGCGCGCGGCATCGGCCTGTTCCTTGGTGAGAACACCGCGCTCGATCTCCTGTTCGATCTCGGTAAGCTGGCTGCGGTAAACCACCATGTCATAGTCGATCCGGGTCGGTCCGCCGCCGCCGCCCTTCCATAACGGAACGATCAGGACCGCGAGAACGGCCAGGCACAGGATCGCGAAGATGACCCACAGCATCGTCAGTCTTCCTTGCCGCTGGTTTCGTCAGAGTCGAGCAGCGCGGTGAGGCGTTGCGTTTCGTCGGACGAAAGCGTCGGCGCTTCAGCGACCACCCTTCGGTGGCGCAGGTAAATGAGGGCCGTCCCGCCAGCGGCCATGAGGATGATCAGCGGTCCGAACCATAACAGGTAGGTCTCGGGTTTGAATGGCGGCTTCAACAGCACGTAGTCGCCGTAGCGCGCTACGATGTACTGCTTGACCTGTTCGTTGGTGTCGCCGGCAAGCAGCCGCTTCCGTACCAGGACACGCAGATCGTGCGCCAGGGAGGCATTGGAATCGTCGATGGATTCATTCTGGCAGACCAAGCAGCGCAGTTCCCTGCTGATGGTGCGGGCGCGGGCTTCGAGCTTGGGATTGCTCAGCATTTCGCTGGGCTCGACTGCCAGGGCGCTGCCGCACCACAGCGTCGCCAGCAATGTGGCGCAGGCCAGGGCAAAGATGATCCGCACGCGTCGTCTCACTTTTCCAGTTTCTCCGCCAACGGAATGATCTTGTTCTTGATGATATCCGGCGTCAAAGGACCGGTCTGCTTGAACCGGATCACGCCGTGCTTGTCGATCAGGTAGGATTCGGGCACGCCGTAGACGCCGAAATTGATCCCGGTGCGCCCGTAGAGATCGGAGCCGATCACTGCATAGGGATCGCCGAGTTCGGCAAGCCATGCCCTGGCATCCTGGGGACGGTCCTTGTAGCTGATGCCGACGAGCCTGATGCCGGCCTTGGCCACCATGGGCAGGACAGGATGCTCTTCGCGGCAGGGGATGCACCACGAGGCGAAGAAGTTCACCAGAGTGACCTTGCCCATAAGATCCGCGGATTTGACATCTTTCTGGCCGTCGAACAACGACGGCAGATCGAATGAAGGCGCCGGACGGTTGATCATCACCGAGGGGATCAGGTTCGGCGCAAAGCCTTCATTGACCAGATGCAGGCGCCACACCAGAAAGCCCGTCAGCACGACAAAGCCGGCCAAAGGCACGCCGTAGACCCAGGCGCGAACCGGCTTTCGCGCAGTCGGCGGGGGGGGCGCAACGGTCTGCGCCGGTGCGGCCGCCGGTGGCGGCTGTGGCGCAGTGCGGAGGCCCAAGCGGCGAAGCGGCGCACCGATTCGGTGGTGGCGGTCGGTGAGCGAGACGAGGCCGCCGAACACCATCACGACGGCACCGAAGAATATCCATGGCACCAGGGGATTGTGGAGGATGTGCACCACCCAGCCGCCGTGCTCGCTCGGGTCGCCGAGCACCACGTAAAGATCGCTGATCAGGTTGGTGTGAATGGCAACGGTCGACTTTTCCTGCTGTGGCGAGGTGTACATCCGCCGTTCCGGCGTCAGATCAGCCACCAGGCGGCCGTCGCG
>JBJKRM010000004.1:0-4744 GCA_046704685.1 Rhizomicrobium sp. | reverse complement strand
CGGTCCGCACGGCCGATGGCAAGGAACGGTCCATCCAGACCAAGAACATCATCATCGCCACCGGCTCCGAAGTGATGCCGCTGCCCGGCATCACGGTGGACGAGGAGCGCATCGTCAGCTCCACCGGCGCCTTGGCGTTGAAAAGCGTTCCCAAGCGGCTTCTGGTGGTCGGCGGCGGCTATATCGGCCTGGAGCTGGGCAGCGTCTGGCGCCGTCTCGGCAGCGAAGTGACGGTGGTGGAATTCCTCGACCGCATCACGCCGGGCCTCGACGGCGAGGTGTCGAAGCAGTTCCAGCGCATCCTCACCCGTCAGGGCATGACGTTCCGCCTCGCTACCAAAGTGGTCGGCGTGGAGAAGAAGGGCAAAGCCCTGCGGGTGCAGACCGAGCCGGCCGCCGGCGGCGCCGGGCAAACCATCGAAACCGATGTGATGCTGGTGTCGATCGGCCGCCGTCCCTTTACCGCCGGACTCGGGCTGGAAGAGATCGGCGTGAAACTCGACCAGCGCCAGCGTGTCGTCACCGATCACACCTTCAAGACCAACATTCCCGGCATCTGGGCGATCGGCGATTGCCGCGAAGGGGCGATGCTGGCGCACAAGGCCGAAGACGAAGCGGTGGCCTGTGCCGAGCGCATCGCCGGCCGCGCCGGTCATGTGAACTATGATGCCATCCCGGCCGTGGTCTACACCGCGCCGGAAGTCGCCACGGTCGGCAAGACGGAAGAGGAACTGAAAGCCGCCGGCATCGCCTACAAGGTCGGCAAGTTCCCTTTCACCGCCAATGCCCGCGCCAAGACCATCGCTTCCACCGACGGCTTCGCCAAGGTGCTGGCGGATGCTGCCTCGGATCGCGTGCTGGGCGTGCACGTCATCGGCCCGGAAGCCGGCAACCTGATTGCGGAGGCCGCGCTGGCCATCGAATTCGGCGCCGCCTCGGAAGACATCGCCCGCACCAGCCATGCCCACCCGACGTTGAGCGAGGCCGTCCGTCAGGCGGCCATGGGCGTCGAGGGCTGGACCATGCAGATGTGACGGCTAGTGTCCCGATTCCGAAATTCGCCCCATCTCGATATCGGCCTTGGGCGAATTTCGAAATCGAAAGGACACTAGCTCCAATTGGCGCCGCGGGTCTTGAGGCGGATCCGGGCGACGATATCGGTGGCGGCGATGAACAGGGTCGAGCCGTCCTCGCCGAAGGCGCAATTGGGGCTGGCGCGGTCGGTGACGCTGATGATTCCCATCAGGTCGCCGTCCTTTGACAACACCAGCATGCCGCCCGGCCCGGCGACAAACATATTGCCGTCCGCATCGATCTTCATGCCGTCCGGCAAGCCCTTCGCCTGAGGGGTCAACAAGGGCGCCATGTTGAACAGCACGTCCGAGCTTTGCGGCAGGCCGTCGTCGCCCAGCGTATAGGCCTTGAGGATCGGCTGCGTCCGGTCGGAATTGGTCACGAACAGCCGGCCTTCATCGGGGGAGAGGGCGACGCCGTTGGGGTAGGCGAGCTCCTTGTCGATCACCGACAGCGTGCCGTCCGGCGCCAGGTGATAGACGCCGCTGAACGGCAGTTCCTTGACCTTCGATTGGATGCCGTCGGTCAGCCCGAAGGGCGGATCGGTGAAATAGATGGCGCCGGACTTGGAGATGCACAGGTCGTTCGGGCTGTTGAACCGCTTGCCCTCGAATTTGTCGATGACGGTCGTCCTCGCCTTGGTCTTGAGGTCGACGCGCACCAGGGCGCGGTCGCCCGAGTCGCATATCACCAGCTTCCCGGAAGCATCTGTCGCCAAGCCGTTGGAGCCTGGTTCGCGCAGTGCCGGGTCGGGGGCTCCGGCATAGCCGGACGGCTTCATGAACACCGCCGCATTGGCGCCGGCCGACCAGCGGTACATGGTGTTCATCGGGGGATCGCTGAACAGCAGGTATCCGCCGTCCTTCACCCAGACCGGGCCTTCCGCCCATTTGAAGCCCCAGGCGATCTGTTCGATCACCGTATTGGGCGCAATCACGCTGTCCAGCGCCGGGCTCAGGCGGCGCACCGTGCCGTATGACCCCGGGGCGGGGGCGGCCCAGGCCGCCAAAGGCAAGGCGGCACCGGTCGCAAGAATGGTGCGGCGTGTGATCAACGGCATGGAACCCTCCCAGAGCTTGAGGCCAGGAAAACTACTCATAGGCGCGGTTTTGTGAAAGCACCTCGATATGATCCCGATTAACAAAATGTCGGAATGGCCACCGTTAACGATGCCGTTTGGCGACCACTTTTTGATACAGGCCGCCGAAGAAGACTTCCCGCCTTGTCGTCATGTCGGGCGGCAGCAGGGCGGCAATCGGCCGGCGCATCAGCGACAAGGCGAACGGCTCCAGCAGCGCCAGGAACGCCGGCAACAGATAGCGCAGCGGATTCCACCAGCGCGGCTTGCCGTAATCGACGATCACCAGCGTGCCGTCGGGTTTCAGCACCCGCAGGGCTTCGCGCACCGTCTTGGCGCGTTCGGCTTCCGGCTGTTCATGCAGCAGGAAGAAAAGCAGCACCCAGTCATAGCGCGCGTCGGGAAGCCGCAAATCCGTCGAGTCCATCTGCAGCAGCCGGGCCGGGGTGCGCCGCGGCAGCTTCCGTTTGAGGTTCTTGAGCTGGATCGGCAGCACGTCAATGACGTCCAGCGTGCCATCCTGCTTGATGGCGCGCTTGGCGAGCTTGGGCGAGAGATCACCGTAAACACAGGCGACCTGCAGCACCTTGCCCAGCGGGTTGGCGTCGAATTCAGCGATCGCCGAACGGCCCAGGCGCCGGTAATTGCCGAACAGGATGGCGTTGATCACCCAGGCCCGGTCGAAGATCTGGACGGAGCGCGGATGGGCGTAGGCCCACCAGTAATGCCGCATCAGGTAGTCCGGCGGCTTGGCCTCGCCGTCATAAATGACGCGTTCGGCCAGGGCTGATGATTCCAGTCTCTGATCCATGCGCGGTTGCCATTGCTCTTGTCCCTTCAAGATGGGGGAGGCTTGGCCGGTGGACAATGCGGCGGAATCGGCCGGAAGGAGACGGGAATGCGCAATTTGGCCGCGGGCTGGAATGCGAACGCGCTGCAATCGGGGCCTCGCCGCCGGGTTGGCGCCGAACGTCCGTTCGGCTCAGGACGCGTCCGGAGACGTCGTTTCCAGCCGGTAGCCGATGCCGCGGACGGTGACGATCTGGCAGCGGCCCGCCATTCGGAGCTTGCGGCGGAGACGCGAGACATAGTTCTCCAGCGTGTTGTCCTCGGCGTGACCGGCGTCGCCCCACAGCTTTTCGATAATCTCGCTGCGAAACACGGTCTCACCGCATCGCTGCACGAAGATCACCAGCAGTTGGAATTCCTTGTGCGACAGATGCAGGTCCTTGCCGTCCTGCTGCACCCGGCGATGCAGGACATCGACGACCAGATCTGCCACCTTGTAGACGGCACTGAAATTCTGGCGTCGCAACCTCAGCAAAGCGGCCACGCGCGCCTGCAGCAGGTCCAAGCGGATCTCGTGAGGGACGAACTCGTTGGCCCCCAGCAACAGGGCACGGCTGCGTGCGGATAGGGAGAATTCGCCGGCCACCATGATGATGCTGTCGCTGGAGGCGCGCCGCATCGTCGCGATGTCGGCCCGCAGCGCGCCGTCATCGGCGCAGGATTTCAGGATGATCAGATCGGTCGCGCCGGCGGCGTCCTGCGCCAGTGACAACGTCGATGGCGCCAGCGACACTTGCCAGCCATGTTCCTTGAAATACCGGCCGAGGCGTCCGAGATGCGCGTCCTGCTCGCCGATGACCAGGCAATGCATGAGTGTCCTCGCGCGGCGTCCTACGCCCGGCCAAAGAGTTGTTCGGGGCGGTGTTGTGAAAGAAGGTATCCGCTGTCCCGCACCGTGTGCAGCAAAGGTGCCTGCCGTCCGTCGCGGATGGCCCGCCGGACCTTGTGCATCTGCACGGCGATCCGGTTTTTCGAAAAGGCCTGTGACGGCCACAGCCGGTGATGGAGTTCGGCGTGGGTCACCAGATGATCGGCGCGTTCGGCCAGGAACAGCAAGGTGTCGAAATCGGTCGGCCGCAGGCAGAGGGACACGCCGGCGCGGCTCGCCTTGCGCCGGATCGGGTCGATGCCGAGATCACGGATCCGGAAATGTTGCGGAAAGCCCTCTGCGATATGCAACAGAGAGCGCAGGCGCGCCAGAGTCTCCGCGAATGCGGCGGTTGTGTCGATGTTGTGCGAGAGTCCGGCAGCGATGGCGCAAATCTCGTCGTCTGCCGTCAGATCGCAGATGCCGATGATCGGCATCACATTGGTCTCGGCCGGAACGGAAAGTGATTTGACGCTATCAATCAGCCGGGTGGCCGATGTGGTCGCGATGATGATCGCATTGTAGAGCCCCATGGCCGCAAAGTTCTGCGCGTGCTCGATGCCGAACGCATAATCGACCGCATATCCTTCGCCCAGCAAGTCGCGGCGCAACGCCCGTACCGAGCGATCTCCAAGATCAATCAAAAGCAGACGGCGTGCCATGCGGTGACTCATCCGCGGTTGTCACAAAACTGGCGCAAAACATTTAATGAAGGCTCACATGTATCTAAGTCTATGTCGCAACACGCGCTCTCAAGGCAAATTTCTTTTTGTCCAACATACTGACAGGCGCGTTCGCCATCTCCTCAATAGCTTCCAGCGCAGTTCGTTCGGCAGTGCAGCTTGAGCGTTGAGGAGATGATGATGACTGAGCGG
>JBJKRM010000003.1:0-9620 GCA_046704685.1 Rhizomicrobium sp. | reverse complement strand
AATCCAAGCTTTTGTTGATTGCTGCCGGCCGGCCAAGCGAGCCGACGGCCTCTCAAATTATTGCAAATAGTTTTGATTTGAAGTCGCGATTGGCAACGGGACGTTGCCGGTGCGCACCGCTTTTTGTTCAGCAAAACGACCGCCGCCATCATAGCCTGCGACCAGCAGACTGCTGGCTGCTGCGGCAGCCCTTCCAGAGAAAAGGGGACACGTTCGGGAGTGGTAGCAGCGGAGGGATTTGAACCCCCGACCAAGGGATTATGATTCCCCTGCTCTACCGCTGAGCTACGCTGCCACGCGGCGTGGCGGTGTAGGGGGGTGTTCCCGCACTGTCAAGAAGCGGCTTGTCCCGCCCGGGCGATCCAGCCGCCGCCCAGAATCCTGGACTCTTTATAGAAGACGCAGGCCTGACCGGGAGCGACCGCCTCTTCCGGGGCCAGCAGCTCCACCAGGGCGGTGCCGCCCTCCCCGGCCGTAACCTGCGCCTCAACCGGCTCCCGCATCGATCGCACCCGGACGCGGCAGGCCGCCGCCTCGGACGGATCGGCGAGCCAGTTCACGGCCCGCAAGGCGATGGTCCGCGCTCCGAGCGCCTGTCTGGGGCCCACCACAATGCGGTGCTGCGCCGCCTCGATGGCGGTCACGAACAAAGGCTCCTCATGGCCGGAAAGGCCGAGCCCCTTGCGCTGGCCGACGGTGAAATTGACGATGCCGGCATGGCGGCCGAGCACCCGGCCGCTTCCGTCGACGATGTCGCCAGGCTCGAAGGCCTCCGGCCGCAAACGCCGAACGACATTGCTGTAGTCGCCGGCAACGAAACAGATGTCCTGACTGTCCGGCTTTTCGGCATTGAGAAGGCCCAACTCGGCGGCGATCTCGCGCACCTTCGGCTTGGCCATGGCGCCGAGCGGAAACTGCAGAAAGGACAGCTGCTCCCGCGTGGTGGCGAACAGGAAGTAGCTCTGGTCGCGGCTGTCATCGACGGCGCGATGCAATTCGGGCCCCTCGGCGCCGTCGATGCGCCGCACATAATGGCCGGTGGCCAGGGCATCGGCACCGAGATCGCGCGCACTCTGCATCAGATCGCCGAACTTCACCCGCTCATTGCAGCGCACGCAGGGGATGGGGGTCTCGCCGCGGGCATAGGTCGCGGCAAAATCGTCGATCACCGCGGCCCGAAAGCGTTCTTCGTAATCGAGGACGTAATGCGCGATGCCGAGCTTCTCGGCCACCCGCTTGGCATCATAGATGTCCTGGCCGGCACAGCAGGCGCCCTTGCGCTGCGGCATGCCCGAATAGAGCTGCAGGGTGACGCCGATGACGTCATAGCCCTGCCGCTGCAACAATGCCGCGGTGACCGAGGAATCGACGCCGCCGGACATCGCCGCGACGACCCGCTTCTTGCCTGAAAGCTGCGCCATGGCGGCGTCTTATCGGCTCGCCGCGCCCCCCGCAAGTTTACGAGGTCGGCAAGTAATTGAGCAGCGTCAACTTGCCGAGCTGCGACGTCACCTGGAGAGCGGCCTGCAAGGCGGTCTGGTTCGAGTTCAGCTTGGTGATCGCCTGGGCCATGTCGACATCTTCGATGTCGGAGACGAAGCCGGTGTAGAGATTGGACACCGCCGTCTGGTTGGTGATGGCGTTCTGGATGTTCTTGTAGGCATCGCCGTTGGCGGCGGTGGCGGCATTCAGCTTGGTGACAGCCGTTGTCGCCGCCGGCAGAGCCGTGGAGGTCAGGGCGTCGGTCTGGGTGTTCGTCAGACCGGCCGAAAGCGAACCGGGAGGCGTGTCGAGCTGGTAGAGCGTGTTGAGAGCGCTCATCAAATCAGTACCAACGTTGGACGCCAAGACGCCGATCTGCTGCGTCTGACCATCGCCGACCAGCACGGTCTTGGCGGTATTGCCGTTCACGAAAAAGCTGCTGATCGGTCCGCTGTTGAGCTGAGATATGTCGGTGGCGGTGAACGGCGGCGTATCGGTCTTCTGTCCGCCATAGAGATAGTTGCCGTTGGCATCTGTCGCGTTGAGGATCGATGAAGCCTGCTGGAAGATGGACTTGGCCGTGTCAATTAGATTCGTGCCGTCGGCATTGCCCGCCGCGGACTCGATCGCCTGCTGCAGCTGGGTGGCCAGTCCCGAGAGACTGGTGAGTTGGGAATCCTGCAGATCCGTCTGGGTCAGCGCAAGCTGGGTGTTGGACTGGAAGGCGTTGGCGCGGTCGGCCGCGGCCCGGGCTGCCTCAAGGGCCGCCGTCTTATCGCCGATACCGGCATAGTCGGTCGACACCTTGCCGCTGGCGACCTGCGCTTGCGACTGATCAAGGGCGTTGTTGGCCCGCATGATCTGCGACAGCATGTACTGGGCGGAACTATTCGATGCGACGCGGTCAACGCTCATGGCTTAACCTCACTGAATCTGCAGCAGGGTGTCGTACAGTTTGCCCACCATGGTGAGCATGCGCGCGCCGGCGCCGTAGGCCTGCTGGTAGATGATCATGTTCGACAGCTCTTCATCGATACTAACACCGCTGTTGTTCGACAGCCGCGTGTTCGCCTCCGTGAGGCGATCATCCTGAGTCGTCTTGTTGTTGCTTGCGGTTTCCGACTGGGTGGCGATGTCCTGATAGAACGCCGCACCATAGTCGTTCAGCGTGGTGACCTGGGCATTGAGATTGCCGGCTTTGGTCACCGTCTCCTGAGAGGTCGCCAGATTCTGCAGGGCCAGTAGACCGTTGGAATCGCCGGATCCCACGATCTGACTGGTCGAGAAATCCGGACGGGCAAAGGAAAGGAGCGAGGCGTCGCTGCTGATGGCGGGCGTCATGCTGAAACCGGAAGCCTGGTTGGCCAACTGGTTTTCGCCGATACCGAACATCTCGCTGAGGCTGACCCCCGTGGTGCCGCGCGCCGTGGTGTCGCCGGTCACCTGCAAGGAGTATCCCGTATAGGCGCTTCCCATCGTCGTCGAAATCGAGCCGTCGGATGCGTTCAGGCTCAGGCTGGCGTAGCCGGTCAAGGCGGTGTTCATGGCCGTGATGGCCTGGGAAAACGTCATGCCCGGTGTGATGGTAACCGACGCGGTGCGCACCACCTGCCCTTCCGGCCCCTTGATCATGAAATTGATGGTGCCGTTGGAGGTGAGACCGCAATCATCGGTACCGGAAACACCTGTCTTGAGGATTGAAGGCGCCGCCGAGGTAAACAGATCGTTGAGGCCGAAGAACTGCGAAAATGCCGTTCCGCCACGCGAGGACGGATTGGCCGTGTCGGTGTCGCTCACCACCACGCCCGAGGTGCCGCCTGAGACCGTCAGCTTGCCGTCAGCGAAGGTGACCGATCCGCCCACCGTGCCCAGCGCCGTATTCAGCTTGGTTGTGAAATCACCGATGGTGTTCGAGAAGCTCACGGCCGCGCCACCGTCCACGCTGAGGGTGCCGGCAGAAAAATTGACATCGACCCGATGCTGCAGGACACCGCTGGAATCGGTGAGGGCGATCGTCGTCTTGCCTGAGAAGTTCAAGGAATCGGTCGACAAAAGTCCGGTATCACGCCCGGTCATGCTGTCTGGCGGCGGATAGGCGCTATTGGCGTTGTGTTCGCGGTTGAAAGCCACCGCCACACTCTGGGCAAAAGCGCCCAATTCCTGTTGCAGTGTCCCAACCGTCCCGTCACGCATCTGGATGAGCCCGAGAATCTGACCGGAGCCCAAATGCGAATCGAGAGTCTGCGCAGAGCCGATCGGCTGGCCGGTTTGGGGATTGGTGTCCTGTATCGAGATTGGCTGGTAGACGCCATTGTCTCCCGCCGTGTAGGAGAGTTTGGCATAGCTGTCGCTGACCAAGCTGACGCCGTCGCCGGTGCTCACAAGTATCCTGCCGTCATCCTGTTGCGTCGTGCGCACATCCATGTACTGAGCGAGCGAAGTCACCGCCTTGTCACGCTGGTCGAGATAGGTGGTGTCGGTTTCGCCATGCAATTTGGCCGTCTTGATCAACTGGTTATAGTTGTAGATCTGCTGGATCAGGCCGTTGGCCGTCTGCACCGAGGTTTCGACCTGAGAATCGAGATTGGTGGCGATGTTGCCGAGAGAACTCGACAGCCCGGAAATGGTGGAGGCCAGCGAGGTCAGCGCGGTGGAGACACTATTCTGGCTGGAAGGTGTGGTCGGCGACAGTTCGGCCTGTCCGAGGGCCGAGAAAACATCGGTCAACTTGGACGTCAGCGCATTGCCATCGCCCGGTGAACCGAGCAGCGCGTTAATTTGGTCGAAAGTCGTGCTCTGGGAATCATATTGTGCCGCCGATGCCGTGGCGCTCAGAGATTCCTGGGTGAGGAACTGGTCGGTGACGCGCTGGATATCATCGATCGTCACACCAACCGGCGTGCCGCCCGCTCCCAGAACGCCAAAATTGACGACCCGCCGGGAATAGCTCGGCGTATTGACGTTTGCGACATTCTGGGAGACCACCCGCAAGGCCGTCGAGTTGGTCTGCAGCGTCGTCAGAGCAGCTGAGAGTATTCCGTTCAGACCCAAGGCATCCGCCCTACAAAAGCTTTGTCGCCGCTGAACTGATCGCAAACATTGTGCCAGTCAGGCCGCACGGTCTGCTGCGGAAAAGCGGCATTTTCGGACGCCGACAGGCGGCAGTTTCTACCCAGCCCGGCAGAACGTGCCGTATCCAATCCGCCCAGCGGCCGACCTCGAATGGCGTTTTGCATGGCGTTTGCGCGTTTTGCGATTGTGGTCCGGCCCTTGCTTCTGCCCGTAAGCAACGCAGGCGGATCCGTGTTTTGGTGGATGTCTCAACAGTCACTGCTGTAGCAGCCGCACCGGCCCCGCCGGCCACCGCGCCTGCAAGTACCGATTCGACATTCGCAGGCTACCTGCAGAGCGGAACGAATACCGCCTCCGCCACCACGACGAATACTGCCTCGGCCACCACAACGAATACCGCCTCGGCCAATACCGCATCCACTACGCCGTCCGCGAATACCACCTCTCCGGTCCCGAACCAGAGCCAGGCGTCGCAGACGGACAAGCAAAGCGATGCGACCATGACCACCCAGGCGGCGGCGAAAATTCTCCTCGGCCACAAAGCAACCACGCAGACCGCGCCAACGGGTCAGCCCGTGCCGGCGACGAACTCGGTGGCAGAGGCATCGACCGGTTCCGCGACAGGGCAGCAGCCCCAGCCTGGTGCAACCGACACGCAGACCACGCAAAGTCCGTCCTCGCAGACAACCGCGGCGCAAGGGACGTCGGACGTCCAGACTCAGGCACAGCAAACACCGGCGAATGATACGGGCAAAGCAGGCGATCAGGGCACTACCGGCCCGCAACAGCCCGCATCAAGCAAAGCAAAGCCGCAACCAGGGCAGATGCTCCCGCCCCAAGGCGCGACGCCGCCGCAAATCGTCGCCAACGCGAACGATCCGTCGCAGCAACAGAATACTGCGACGACCGGCACAGCGGCAGGAGCAAACCAAAAGACCGATCCCGGTACTGCGGACGCGCAATCACCCGCATCAAGCACAGCCAAGCCGCAGCCAGGGCAGAAGCCTCCGCCCCAAGGCCCGATGCCGCCACAATTGGTGTCGGATGGATCTGCCAACGCGCAGAAAGCCAGTCCGCCGGATCAAACCCAACAACCACCGGTGCCGACACAGCCCCAGCCCGGCGGCGCGGCACAGCAGACGGCACAGCAGGCTGCAACGTCTCTCATGCCGCAGGCGAAGACACCTGCAAACGACACCGGCACGAAAAACAAGACTGCCTCCCAAGCGACGTCGGGTGATTCCAAGA
Source organism: Rhizomicrobium sp. (assembly GCA_046704685.1). GTDB lineage: Bacteria > Pseudomonadota > Alphaproteobacteria > Micropepsales > Micropepsaceae > Rhizomicrobium. The sequence goes on along the minus strand of JBJKRM010000003.1, from coordinate 3,818 downwards.
AGACGGACCAGACGGCGGCCGATAACAATCCCGTGACCTCCGTCCTGGCCGGGTTCCTGCTGGCGCAGATCGAACCAACGACCACACCGGCCAATGACACGGCGCCCGTGACCGGCAAATTCAAGGCAGGTCATCCGGCGAAGGGCGCTCAGAAAGGCAAACAACAGGCCGCCAACCAGCCGCCGCAAACACCGGCAAACGCGATCGCGGATGTTCCGCCGGCGCCGCCGGCTTCAACCACACCGGCGACCGGAAAAACGGACCAACTCCAGATCGCAGCCGTCGAGGCGGGACTCAAGGGCAAGGGCAAAACCAAGCAGTCCGCCAATGCAGCGGACGGCCTGGCGCCGCATACCGAAAACAAGCCGGCGGCACCGCACAGCGACAGCAAGCCCGACGCCGGCAAACCGGGCGCCCCGCAAGCCAAGCCGAACCAGCCGCAGGCTGCCACCGGTCACGACAAAAACACGGCGTCGCAGCAACAGGCCGCCAATGCGCCGGCCCCGCAGCCCAAGCCGACGCCGCAGCCGGCCGCCGGAACGCACACACCGCCTACCCCACCACCCGCACCGCCCGCAAATCATGCGTCCGCTGCCACCGCCCCCAGCAATCCGCTTCAGGCAACAACGCCGTCCGGCACGCATGCGCTGGCCAGCGGACTGCATATTGCGGCCCAGCATCACGACACCACGGCAACACTTGGCAATCTGGGCGTGTCCATCGCCACCAAAATGGCGGATGGCCACCGGCAATTCGATATCCGGCTGGATCCTCCCGATTTGGGGCGCGTCGACGTTCGTCTGACCACGGACGACAGCGGAAAAACGCAGGCCAATCTGGTGGTCGACAAGCCACAGACCCTGCAGTTGCTGCAGCGCGATGCGCCCAATCTGAACCGCGCCCTCACCGAGGCGGGCCTGAACCTGTCGAACAATGGCCTTAATTTCTCGCTAAGAGAGCAGTTCCGGCAAAACAACGGCGGCGAGGACAAGGGGCGCGGCCGTTCCCTGTCGGTGCAGGCCGTCGTGCAGACAGACGCCATTCCGATCCACTCTTCGCTCGGCAGCTACGCACCGAACAGCGTGCGGCTAGACATTCGCGTGTGAGGTAAACATGACCACTCCCGTAAGCAGCTCCACCGCCACAACGACCACCACAAGCAGCAGTTCGTCGAATGATGCCATGAGCCAACTCTCGGGCAATTTCGACACCTTCCTGAAGCTGCTGACGACACAGTTGCAGAATCAGGACCCCACTTCGCCGATGGATTCCAACCAGTTCACGCAGCAATTGGTGATGTACAGCCAGGTCGAGCAGCAGATCGACTCGAACAAGAACCTCCAATCGCTGATCACCTCCGTCCAGGGACAGAGCAACAACCTGGCGCTGAACTATCTCGGCAAGAACGTCGTCCTGAGCGATGGGACAGGCCAGCTCAGCAACGGCGCCGCGCAATGGACCTATGGTCTCGACAACGCGGCAGCCAACACCGTGTTCACGGTCAAGGACTCGAACGGCAACGTCGTCTACTCCAGCCAGGGCAGTGCCGCCGACAACACAGCGGGCACGCACACCTTCTCGTGGAACGGCAAAGACATGAACGGCAACCAGCTGTCCGACGGGCTCTACACGTTGACCCTTTCCTCGACCGCAAACGACGGCTCCACCGTCCAGAACACCATTGCCTCGAAAGCGCTGGTGAGCGGAGTGGATCTGTCGGGCACCAACCCGCAACTCGTCATTGGAAGTTCCGAAGTGCCGCTCTCGAGCGTGACACTTGTCAGCAATTGAAAACTGCGGCCGAGAAACGGTTGCCAAGGGATGATCGGCGAACCGGCGAAGTCCGGGCAGTCGAAAGGGAAAGAGAAAGATGAGTATCTACGGCGCAATGATGACCGGCGTGGCCGGTCTGGACGCTTACAGCAACGCCCTCAGCGTCGCGTCCGCCAATATCGCGAACGTCAACACTGTCGGCTATAAGGAAGCGACCAGCAACTTCTCTACCCTGCTGGCGTCGGCCAACACGGCAGCAGATCCGGGCACCGCCGGCGTGGTCTCAAATTCCGGACAAAACGTCGTCCAGCAGGGCCTACTGCAATCGACAAGTTCGCCGACCGATCTTGCCATCTCGGGCAGCGGCTTCTTCGTCGTCGGACAGACACCGAACGACACCTCCACACGGGCGTACACACGCGCCGGCAGCTTCTCCCCCGACCCCGAGGGCTACCTGAAAAACACCGCCGGCCTCTATCTGCTGGGTTGGCAATTGGATGCCAACGGCAACGTACCATCCGACCGCAACGACATGGTCCCGATCAACGTCAACAGCCTGAGCGGCAAGGCCGAAGCCACCACGAAGATGAATGTGCAGATGAATCTGCAGGCCAGCACGAGCGCCTATACCGGAACACCGGCTTACGATCCCTATGGGACCTCCGGAACGGTCCACAGCATGGCCAACGGTGACATCGCGCCGGATTTCCAGCGCACCATCAACGTCTATGACAGCCAGGGCGGCTCGCAGCCACTGCAGCTGTCGTTCCTGAAGACCGGTGCCAACACCTGGTCGTACGAAGTGACCTACCAGGGCGACACGTCCAACCTGACGTCCGGCGCCAATCTGCTGCCAGCCGTCGACGGCGGAACAGGCACGGTGACGTTCAATTCGGACGGCACGCTTGCGAGCGTGACACCGACCGGCACCGGCGCGCCGACCACCACGGACGGCACGTTCCAAGTCACGATTCCTTGGAGCGCCAGCTCGGGCTTGGATACAAGCGGCCAGCAGATCACGGTCAATCTCGGCACACTCAATTCGTCGGACGGTATCACGCAGTTCGACAACGCCTCGACCATGGTGTCATCGACCGTCAACGGCGCGTTGTTCGGCAGCCTGTCGGGCGTCACCGTCGACACCAACGGCACCATCACGGCGCAGTTCTCCAACGGCTTGTCGCAGGCGGTCTACAAGATCCCGCTGGCGACCTTTGCCAATCCCGACGGCTTGTCGGAAACATCGGGCAACGCCTATCTGACGTCGATCAAATCGGGCTCGCCGACCATCACCGAAGCCAATCTGGGCGGCGCCGGCACCATCCAGTCGAAGAACCTGGAAGGTTCAACCGTCGATCTCGCCACGGAATTTACCAATCTGATCACCACACAGCGGGCTTATTCGGCCGCGGCGAAGATCGTGACCACGGCTTCCACCATGTTGGATTCGCTGTTGGCGATGGCGCGTTAACGGAGATTTCCGGCGTCTTTACAAAAGAATGGCGCCGGAACTCTCAAGCATAGAAGCAACTGTATGAGTGATCTTGGCATCTTGTTTACCGCATACGTTGGCCAAATTTTTAATGCGCCACGGTTACTTTGCTCACGGGTAGTGGAGTGAGGAGTAGCATGATCATGGGCGAAGACCGCAGAGGTCGCGTTAGTTACGTCATCGGGCCGGACGGCAGCCCCTTGACCATGGCTGATCTGCCGCCTCCCAACACCAAGCGATGGGTGATCCGCCGCAAGGCCGAAGTCGTCGCCGCGGTGCGTGGCGGACTGCTCAGCCTCGATGAAGCGTGCCGCCGTTACACGCTGACCGTCGAAGAATTCCTGGCGTGGCAACGCGCCATCGACCGCTTCGGCCTGCCGGGCCTGCGCGCCACACGCGTCCAGCAGTACCGCAACTGACGCTCCACCCGATCGATTACAGACGATGGGCTGCCTCGACGAGGCGGCCCATTTTTTTCCACGGCGTCTTGATGCTGGTCGAAAATCCGCAAGACGGATCGGCCCGTCAAACCTTGCGCTTGGCGCGCCTCCGC
>JBJKRM010000002.1:0-6541 GCA_046704685.1 Rhizomicrobium sp. | reverse complement strand
TAACGACGGGTTCCAAGAGTTAACCGCCGAAGATTTCAGGCCTTTCATCCACATAGTCATCCTCTTCCGCGCGGCGCAATGCGCCCGCGGCGCGTTACTGCTCGCCGTCCCCTCGACTGTCGCCGTTCACATAACGCATAGCGCGCTGGCATGGTCCCACTGGAACCCGGTCGACCGATTGCAAGTGTACGCTGATTTGCCGTCTTTCCAAGTCTGCGACCGCACATTGTTGAGCGCGCGTCACACATCGGCAACGTAGCCTTCCCTTTAGGCATCAGACGTTTGGAATGCGCACACCGAGAGCAACACTCAAGGTCACTGCTGCCAAGCTACGCAGGTGCGGTGCCATCATGCTTTTGGCCAGCGCCCTTGCCGCCGGTGATCACGAAAGCACGAAAGGAAAATTTGTGTCGCGCATCCCTTGCGGGGCCTGCGCGTTCGCGCAAAGCTCTCCCTATGAGTAATCCTGCGCTGCAGATACGAAGAGCGCTACCCGAAGACGCCGCTGACGTGGCGCAGGTCTACATCCATTCCTGGCAAGACACCTATCCGGGCGTTCTGCCGAACGCCTTGCTGCTTGCGATGACGCCCAAAGGACAGACAGCACGATGGCTGGCGGCGATCCGTGCCCAAGGACGCGAAACAGTCCTGGTTGCCGACAGCAGCCAGTTCGGCATCATCGGCATGGCCAGCCTCGGCCCGTCGCGCGATGACGACCTGGGATTTGATGGCGAAGTCTATACGCTTTACGTGGACCCGGCGTTCCTCGGCCAAGGCGTGGGCCGCGCGTTGCTCAAGGGCGCCTTCACCCGCCTGCGAAACGACGGCATGACGTCATGCGTGATCTGGGCCCACGCACGCAACCACGCACGATTCTTTTATGAAGCGATGGGCGGCCGCCTCATCGCCGAGCGCACGGCACGGCTGATGGGCGAGGCCTGCCCCGAAACCGCGTTTGGCTGGAGAACCCTGGCCGTCGCAGAAAGGACACCGACGCATTAGCCGGTGCCGCCGACACGCGGCGCCCCAAGCGGGAGCGCCGCCATATCCAAGCGCATACTACGAGGGATTGAACCGCACCGGAACTTTGATGGTGCCGGTCCGGCTGCCAACGGGCAGAACATCGGCGACACACATCGCCGCCTTGTCAAAGCCGTTCGCCGGAGTCGGCGCTTCAAGCACCTTGCAGTTGCTGAGCTTGCCGCCACCGGCGGTGCACTGCAGCATGACCGTGGCGCCCATCTTCGGATTCGCGAACTTGTTCACGCAGTCGGCCATCTGGTCGCTCAGCCCTTCCGCCATCGCAGTCGCCGAAAAAGCGAAGACCACCGCACAAGTTGTTAAAACCGTTCTGATCTTGCTCACTTGATAAATCCCCACTTCTTGGTGTGTTGGTCAATTTTGTTCCGGTATCAGCGCCCGGCATGTGGGGACCTACGCCCTGGGCGGTTAACAAGACCTTGCCCGGATACAGACTCTGTTCGGATAGGAAAATGAATTGCAAATGCCCGGTGACCGAAAAAGGGCAGTCCAGCGACAGCGCTGCGGCGAAAGCCAATCACGCAAGGCAGGCCACCAGGAAAACCGCGGCTTTTACCACCTGTTCACCGTATTCCGGCTCGATTGACGCAGTTACTGGGGGCCACGCAGATCCTTGGGACGAACGAACGACTCAAGCTCGCCCTGCCCCCGCTCCACGGCACTCCAGGCATCGATATCAAAGTCGAAAAGCGCCAAGGCGCCCGTTGGATATTCGGACTGCAAAAGCTGATGCAGCTCGCGTGCCTTGGTATCGCCTGGCGGCCGCGCCAGCCGGCGTGCGCAGTCCTCAAGCCCGGGATTGTGCCCCACCACCATGAGTACATTCGCCATGTCCCGCACCTGGCGGATGATATTGATGATCGACAGCCAGCGCGCCAGATAGAGTTCCGCCATGTGACGGACGGCCGGAGTCGTGCCGAGCTGCGGAATGACGAGGTCCAGCGTCTCGCGCGTGCGCCGCGCGTCTGAACAGAGTACCAGCTCCGGCACGCTGTCTTCTTCGCGCAAATACTGGCCCATACGGATCGCATCGGAGCGTCCCCGCTCGGCCAGCGTCCGCTCATGATCCTCCTGACCGGTAATCTGGCCGACGGCCTTGGCGTGCCGGAGAAGGATCAGCCGCTTCACGACACTTGGTACCGCGCCCGCGCCCCACGCTCCAGCGCCGCCGCCACCAGCTTGTCCAGTCCCAGGGCCCGGCGGATCACTTCGATGACGCGGACCTCCTCGAGCGCCACCTTCTCGTCGATGAGTGCCACTTCCAGAGCCAGCCAATAGGCGGTCTCGCGCAGCGACTCCGACAGAGCGTCCCGCACCAAGCCCAGCACGGCGGCGAGCCCTTCCTCCTCCTGCAGGATCGACGAACAGTCCTGCGCCAGGGACAGAAGCCGATCGTGATCAAAGCCCTCGAATACCGGAAGCTTGCGGGTAAGGTCGCCGATGGCCTTCAATTCCCGGTCGTTCATCGTGCCGTCGGCGGCTGAAACGATGACCATGACATAGACGAGCGCGGCGTGATGGCTGATGGTGTTCATGTCCGGAATCACAACGGAATTCAAAACCAGTCTTAAGGGAACTTGACCCACCCCGGCAAGCGCGCAACAAACCCTCATGGCGACGCAGAAAACCCCGGCAAACTGGCGACCGCGCACCCTGGCCGTGCGGGGCGGACAGATTCGTACGTCCTTCCAGGAAACAGCCGAAGCGCTGTTCATGACCTCGGGCTATGCCTATGACGCACCCGAGGAGCCGGAAGCCCGGTTCAAGGGCGAAGCCGACGGCTACACCTACACCCGCTACGGCAATCCCACGGTCTCCATGTTCGAGGCCCGCATGGCGGCCCTGGAGGGCGCGCCGGTTGCCCGTGCCACCGCCAGCGGCATGGCGGCGGTCTCCGCCGTGTTCCTCTCCGCCTTGCGTGTGGGAGACCATGTGGTCGCCGCCAAGGCGATGTTCGGCGCCTGCCGCCACGTGGTGGAGGAGATCCTGCCGCGCTTCGGCATCGGCTGCACCGTGGTGGACGGCACCGACCTGGATGCCTGGCAGCAGGCAATGTCTCCGGCGACCAAGATGCTGTTTCTCGAAACACCGGCCAATCCGACGCTGGCCATCTCCGACATCAAGGCGATTGCCGAGGTCGCCGACAAAGCCGGTGCCCGCCTGGTCGTCGACAACGCCTTTGCCAGCCCCGCCCTGCAGCACCCGATGCAGTTCGGCGCCCACATCGTCGTGCACTCCTCGACCAAATACATCGATGGCCAGGGCCGGGCGATGGGCGGCGTCATCCTGTGCCGTGAGGACTTCCTCAAGGATCATCTGCAGGTCTTCCTGCGCAACACCGGTCCCACCATCAGCCCGTTCAATGCCTGGCTGCATTTGAAAAGCCTGGAGACACTGGACCTGCGCATGCGGGCGCACTGCCAGAATGCACGGGCAGTGGCCGATTTCCTGGCGGAGCAGAAGGGCGTGCGGCGCGTGCTCTATCCCTTCCGGCCCGATCACCCGCAACACAATCTGGCGATCACGCAAATGGAAGGGGGCGGTGGAATCGTCACCTTCGAAGTGGATGGCGGCAAAACCGAAGCGTTCGCCCTGGAGCGCGCCCTCAAGCTGGTCGACATCTCCAACAACCTGGGTGATGCCAAGAGCCTGATGACCCACCCGGCCACCACCACGCACTCGAAGTTGTCGCCGGAAGCGCGCAGCGAACTGGGCGTCAGCGACGGCATGCTGCGCATCGCCGTCGGCCTGGAAGACCCCACCGATCTCTGCGAGGACCTCGAACAGGCGCTGCGCAGCGCTATGCCCCGGCGTTAACCGATCTTTAATTCCAAGTTGCGGGACCCTGCGGCGGCGTCCGATAATCGGCCCATGTACGAACGCACGACACGAGGCATCCGCGTCGCGGTGCAACCTTCTTTCCTGGATGACCAGTCCGACCCGGACGAGGACCAGTTCCTCTGGGCGTACACCGTCACGATCGAGAACAACGGGGCGGAAAGCGTCCAGCTGATCTCACGCTATTGGCACATCACCGACGGGTCCGGGCATGTCCAGGAGGTGCAAGGCCCGGGCGTGGTCGGAGCGCAGCCCGTGATCGCCCCCGGCCAAACCTTCCAGTACACCAGCGGCTGTCCGCTGCCGACCGCGTCCGGCCACATGGTGGGGCGCTACCAGATGAAATCGGCCTCCGGCGAGGATTTCGAGGCGGAAATCCCCCCCTTTCTGCTTGAAAGTCCCCACGAGCGCCGCCAACTGCACTAAGAAGGTTCCCAGACTCCTCTGCCCTGCCGGTGCGGAAAGTCTGATGTCAGAAGGCGCAGCCATGTCCGAAATCCGCAAGATCAACCAGAACCGCCCCTCGCGTGAGGAAGCCGAAGAGGCCATTCGCACCCTCTTGCGCTGGGCGGGCGACGACCCTAGCCGCGAAGGCCTGCGCGACACCCCCGAGCGGGTGGCGCGCGCCTATGAAGACTGGTTCTCAGGCTACAGCCAGGACCCGGACGAATACCTCAGCCGCACCTTCGAGGAGGTGCAGGGCTATGACGACATGGTGGTGCTGAAGGACATCCGCTTCGAATCCCATTGCGAGCACCACATGGCCCCGATCATCGGCAAGGTGCATGTCGGATACCTGCCCAACAAACGCGTGGTGGGAATCTCCAAGCTCGCCCGCGTGGTCGATGTCTTCGCCCGGAGATTCCAGGTGCAAGAGACGATGAACGCCCAGATCGCCGAATGCATCCAGCGCGTGCTGGAGCCCAAGGGCGTGGCGGTGGTGATTGAGGCGACGCATCAGTGCATGACGACCCGCGGCGTGCACAAGCCCGGCGTCACCATGGTGACTTCCACCATGCACGGCGATTTCCGCAGCGATGCCTCCACAAGGCGTGAGTTTCTCGCCGTGATCGGCAATCCGGCGAAAGGCGGATGGGTGGCGTGAGCCAAGTGTGAAGAATTCGCGTCGCGCAGCCTGCTACCGCCTCAAACGCCTACCCGCTACTCGCTTCTAGACCAGCTTCGCCTTTTCGATCTCGTGTACCTTGCCGCAGAATTCGCAGCGGGCGCGGATGGTGCCGTTGGCATCGGCAAGGCCGGCGCGCTCCTCCGGGCTGTAGGATTGCAGCACCGCCGCGATCCGCTTGCCGTCGCAGTCACAGCGGAAGGCAATGGGCTCGGCCGGCAGGACACGCACCTCTTCCTGATTGAACAGCCGCCATAACAGCGTTTCCGCCGACAACGTGGTGTCCAGCAGCTCAAGGTCTTCCACCGAGGAAGCCAGCATGGAGAGCCGCTCCCAATCGTCCTCTTTGCGCGCGGTGTCAGGGGTCGCCTGCAACATCAGCCCGCCGGCGCGCCAGGCGGGCTCCTTCGATCCGGCACTGAACACCGGCGCCGCCGCCAGACGGATCAGGGTCGGCAACTGCTCCGACTGCTCGAAATAGGTCTCGGCGGACGCCGCGATGCCGTTGGGCGACAACTCGACAATGCCCTGATAGGTCTGGCCGCCGCGCTTGGGTTCGATGGTGATGGCCAGCGAACCGGCGCCGGTCAGCGCCGCGAACAACGGCTTGTCTCCCAGCGGCTGGGTGTCGTCGAACCGGGCATAGCCGCGCACGCCTTTCGGCTTGCCGTCGGAGGCCCCGTAGTAGTCGGCGGCGATGAGATCGAGCGGGCCGTCGGACTTGGACTGGGCGGTGAGGCGGCCGTCAAGCTTGAGGGCCGTGCCCAAAAGGGTGGCAAGCACCAGCATCTCGCCGGCAACGCGCGCCGCGGGCTCTTCCAGGGCGTGAACGCTGAGGGCCTGGGCCGACGCCTCGTCGAGCCGCACCAGACGGCCGCGGATTCCCGCACCGACGACATCGAAAGGCAGGACAAAATCGCCCGCCGGAGCCAATTGATAGTCTTCCATGATGGCAGGGATATAGGCCTTCGATGACAAACTTCAACGTGGGACCGAGTCGCTCAGGATGTCCGCGGCGCTGAAGATGCCGGCAAAGCGGTCGCCCAGCGCGGCCAGTTCGGCCTCGTGCAGGGTGCGGGCGGCAACCACGCCGTTCGGCCCGGGCAGATCGCGTGCGGCGCAGGCGTCGGCGACGACGGTGGCGGCATAGCCGTAATCCAGCGCATCGCGCACCGTGGTCGACAGACACATATGCGTCATGAAACCCATGAAGATGACGGAGCGGCCGGCCCCGCCAAGACGTTCGGCCAAATCGGTTTCAAAGAAGCTGGACGGCTTGGACTTGTCAATGACGGCCTCGCCGGGCACCGGGCAGAGTTGCTCAATGGGCTGGCCTCCCCAGGCCCCGCGATCGAACAGGCTGCCGGCCGATCCCTTGTGCAGGACATGAAAGATGCGCGTGCCGTTGCCGCGCGCCGCCATCAGGACGCGTTCGGCCGCAGCAATCGCCAGCGCGGCATCCGGTAGCTGCAAAGGACCGAGGAGATAGTCGTTCTGGTAGTCGATCAGGACCAACGCGGAATCAGCGAGCGAGGG
>JBJKRM010000001.1:0-5775 GCA_046704685.1 Rhizomicrobium sp. | reverse complement strand
CGTCATGGAATGGCTTGCCGTCGCGCCGGCCGTTGGCGACTTGCGTCATCGTCTTGCCGTCGTCGGAGATGGTCCGCATCAGCGTGGCGATGGGCTTGCCCTCTGCCTTGATCACCACCGCGTAGCGATGTTCGTCGATGCGCGTGAAGGCTTCCGTTCCGCCGGCGCCGTCCGGATGGTCGAAGCCGTCGAAGGCCGACACGGTGTGCCGCCGCACCACGGTGCCATCGGTGTCAAGCCGCGTGCTGGTTTCGCGAAACTTGCCGTTGCCGAGGTCTTGAAGGCTGGTGACGTAACAGGCGACACCGGCATGTTCGGGACTGGCGAGCGAGCGCGCCGAATCCCACGTCCAGGTGCCGTACACCGGATCGCCGGCGAACGCCGGAACCATCACCAGAACCGCCGCGGCAACAACCGCGCGCAAGCCTCAGACCTTTGCCTCGATCGGAACGCCGGGAGCGACCTTCGAGGCATGGATCGACAAGGCCGTCTTGACGCTGGCGACATTCGTTTCCGCCGTCAGGGTTTCGGTGATGAAACTCTGGAAGCTGGAAAGGTCTTTGGCGACGATCTTCAAGAGGAAATCGACTTCGCCCGACAGCATGAAGCATTCGCGCACGTTCGGCCAGGAACGCACATGGTCCTCGAACTGCTTCAAGTCATGGTCGTGCTGACTAGCCAATCCGACAAAAGCAAAGCCTGTCACCTCGAAACCAAGTGATTTGGCATCGAGATCGGCGTGATAGCCCTGGATATAGCCGGCTTTTTCCAGCGCGCGCATACGCCGCAAACACGGCGGAGCTGTAATCTTGGCGCGGCGGGACAATTCGACGTTGGTGATGCGGCCGTCGGCCTGAAGTTCGGCAAGAATCTTGAGGTCGATAGAATCGAGCTTGTGGTGCTCCAAGGGGTGTCCCCGAAATAATCTTTCGGTGCGCTTTTTACTCCTGCCGGGTTCTGGGAGCAATTATATTTCTACAACCATCTTTGTTTTGGCCGAGTCGCGCCGTCGCGCTCCCTGTCTTCCGCGAACGTGTCGCAACCCCTGGCCTTGGTTGGGAGATTTGCCCGCTTGACCTTTGTCACGCCGCTCCCGATATCGGAGGCACTCCAACGAAAGTGTTCCCGGTGACCAATCACGCCAAAGTCGTCATCCTTGGAAGCGGCCCCGCCGGCTGCACAGCGGCCATCTATGCCGCTCGCGCCATGCTGGAGCCAACCCTGATTGCCGGCCTCCAGCCGGGCGGTCAGCTGACCATCACCACGGAAATCGAGAATTTCCCGGGCTTCGCCGACCCTATTCAAGGGCCCTGGCTGATGCAGCAGATGGAGGAGCAGGCCCGCAAGCTGGGCACCAAATACGTCAACGACATCATCACGTCGGTCGATTTGGCGAAGCGGCCTTTCACCCTGGTGGGCGATTCGGGCGAGCGCTATACCGCTGATACCTTGATCATCGCCACGGGGGCCCAGGCCAACTGGCTGGGTCTGCCAACGGAAGCCAAGTTCCAGGGGTTCGGCGTTTCGGCCTGTGCCACCTGCGATGGATTTTTCTATCGCGGCAAGAAGGTTGCTGTGGTCGGTGGCGGCAATACCGCGGCGGAGGAAGCGCTATTCCTTACGAATTTCGCGGAGAGCGTCACGCTGGTCCATCGCCGCGACCAGTTGCGCTGCGACAAGACCAACCAGGCCCGTCTTGCAGCCAACCCGAAAATCCAGATCGCCTACGATTCGGAAGTGGCCGAAGTGCTCGGCGACGAGGATCCCAAAGGGGTCACTGGGGTGGTCCTGCGCAATACCGTTACCGGGTCGACGCACGACATCCCCGTAGATGGGCTTTTTGTTGCTATCGGCCATTCACCCGCCACGGCGCTGTTCAAAGGCCAAGTCGAGATGGACGAATTCGGCTATATCAAGACGGCGCCCGATTCCACGCATACCAGCGTGGCGGGAGTTTTTGCCGCTGGAGACGTCAAGGACCGGGTTTTCCGGCAGGCGGTGACGGCGGCCGGAATGGGATGCATGGCGGCGCTCGAAGCCGAACGCTTTTTGGCGGGGGCGCACGAATAGAAGGCTAGTGAGGGGTCAGGGATGGACTGGGACAAGCTGCGCATCTTCCATGCGGTGGCGTCCGCGGGAAGCTTCACCCATGCCGGACAGATGCTGACCCTCAGCCAGTCGGCTGTTAGTCGGCAGATCAGCGCGCTCGAGGAGGAGATCAACACGCCTCTCTTCCAGCGCCATGCGCGTGGTCTGACGCTCACCGATGAAGGTGAGATGCTCTATGCCGCGGTCAGCGACGTGTTGGCGCGCTTGGCGCAGGCCGAAGAGGCTCTCAAGAACGTTCACGACGCGCCGCGCGGCTCGCTCAAGGTGACGAGCACGCACGGCATCGGCTCCTACTGGCTGGCGCCGCGGCTGGCGGGTCTGGTCAAGGAATGTCCTGAACTAGAACTGTATCTGGTGCTGGAGGATCGCGAACTCGATCTGTCGCAGCGCGAAGCCGATGTCGCCATCCGGATGCGGGCGCCGGTGCAGGCCGATCTGATCCAGCGCAAGCTATTTACGGTGCATTACCACGCCTGTGCGACGCAGTCCTACCTAGACGCCTGTGGTACACCGCAAAGCCTTGATGATCTGGCCGGCCACACAGTCATCGCCTATGGCGAGACCGCTCCACCGGAGCTGCGGGAAGTGAATTGGCTGGCGGATCACACCCGGCGTGCCGCCCGCGTCAGCGCCAATGGCCGCGTCATCCGTGTTAACAATGTGACAGGTGTTCTGAATTGCTGCTTGGCCAATCTGGGGGTGGCAGCGATTCCCGATTACGTCGCGGCGCAGCGCCCGGAACTGGTTCGTATTCTGCCCGATTTGCCCGGCCCCAGCTTTGATGTGCATTTGGTTTATGCGGATTCATTGAGACAATCCAAGCGCGTAGCGGCTTTTCGTGATTTCCTCGTGCGGGAAGCAAAAGATTGGCATTACTGAGCCTTTATGTCGCTCCGTAGCCATTGAAACCCGAAATGCGCACCCTATCTAACGGGTACGGCACGCCTTCCCCCCAAGGTTTGTGCCGGCGGCGGTCATACGCTGCGAGAGCCTTGGGCGGCGTGCCCCGCCGCCCGGCTCGACTCGCGCCCCCAACCACGCGAGTGATCCCAAGCTGAATCGCCGGAGCGCCCCCCGCTCCGGCGATTTTTTCTGTATTTAGTGGGAGCCCCTTCGAATCGCGGGGCGAAACCGGGGAGGTTTGCCGATGTCGTTTTGGAAGAATGCTGGTCGTCTCGCCGTCGTCGTGGCGCTGGGTGTCGGTCTTGCCGGATGTGGCGTCAACAAGATCCCAAGACAAGATGAGGCTGTGAAGGCCGCCTGGAGCCAGGTACAGAACGAATATCAGCGCCGCGCCGATCTGGTGCCCAATCTGGTCGCTACGGTGAAGGGCTACGCCAAGCAGGAGCGGACGGTCCTAACGGAGGTCACCGAGGCCCGCGCCAAGGCAACGCAGACGGTGCTGCCGGCTGACGTCGCAACCAACCCACAGGCGTTCCAGCAGTTCGAGCAGAATCAGGCGCGCCTGTCCGGTGCCCTCGGGCGGTTGCTGGCCATCAGCGAAAACTATCCGAATCTGAAATCGGACCAGAACTTCATGGCGCTGCAGGCGCAGCTGGAAGGCACCGAGAACCGTATTGCGGTGGCGCGCCGCGACTACATCCAGGCGGTGCAGCAGTTCAACACGACACTGCGAACGATCCCTGATCGCTGGACGGCTTCCATCTTCTATCCCAATCTCAAGCCGTATCAGACCTTCCATACCAGCCAGAAGAACCAGTCAGCCCCCACGGTGCAGTTCTGATGCGCAAACATCCGCGAGCCATAGCGTTCGCGCTCTTCGCCGCGCTGATGGCGGTGGTCATGACGGCCGGTGCGCAGGCCGCGCTCCATTTCCCGCCGCTCACCGGGCGCGTGGTCGACGATGCGGGCATCCTGTCGCCGCAAACCCAGCAGCGCCTCACCGCCCTGCTGGCGGAGCAAGAACAGCAGACCGGAAACCAAGTCGTCGTGGTCACGGTGAAGGATCTGCAGGGCGACGACATCCGTGACTATGGCTATCAGCTCGGACGCGCCTGGGGCATTGGCCAGAAGGGCAAGGACAACGGCGTTATCATTCTTGTCGCCCCCAATCAGCACCGGGTTTCCATCGAGGTGGGGTATGGTCTCGAAGGGACCCTGACCGATCTGCAATCCAAGCTCATCACCGAAAATGTGATGAAGCCCGCCTTCAAGCGCGGCGATTACGATGCCGGTGTGCTGGAAGGCACGGTCGACGTGTTGCGCGCGCTCGGTGGCAAGCCGTCTGGCACAGAGAATATCCCGCAGCCTCGTGCCCCTGCCCACGGAGGCTCGCCTTTCGGCGGTGTGCCGTTCTTTGTCCTTTTGATTATCTTCTGGGCGGTGTTCGGCCGCTTTCTCTGGCCGCTGTTCTTCCTGGGCGGCTTCGGTGGCTTCGGCGGCTGGGGCGGTGGTGGCTTCGGTGGAGGCGGTGGCTGGTCGGGCGGCGGCGGCGGTTTTTCCGGCGGTGGCGGATCTTTTGGCGGGGGAGGCGCATCCAGCAGTTGGTGACGAAGCTCTCACACGAGCAGCGCAGCGCGCTGCATCAGGCCTGCGAGGCTGCGGAGAAGCGAACCTCCGCTCGCTTGGTGGTGGTCACGGTTCCGATCAGCGATCGCTATCACCTCTATCCGCTGGTCTATGGCGGCATCACGGCGGTGACGGTGTTCGCGATCCTGGCGTTGGCGTTCCAGCAGATGGCCCTGCGGGAGGCCTTTTTCATCACCGCCGTGATTGCGGCACTGGTGACTTTCGCCCTCGACTGGATGCCGTTGCGCCTCAAGCTGGTGCCGCGCCACGCCAAGAACTGGGAATGCTGGGAGCTGGCGCACCGCTCTTTCGCCTCGCGCATTCTGGCGCAGAACGACCGCAAGACGGGTATCGTTCTCTTCGTGTCGTTCGGCGAGCGTTATGTGGAGGTGGTGACGGACCGCGACGTCGATCTCAAGGTGCCGCAGTCGACCTGGGATGCCATCATCAAGGAGTTCACGGCGGCAGCCCGCGAAGGGCACGTTGGTGAAGGCCTCACTGCTGCCGTGGAAGCCTGCACCAAGGTGCTCGAGCAGCACTATCCGCCGGCGTGAACGGCTTCACTCGGCAGGTTTGCTGAAGATGCAGGTGGCGACACAGAAGCTCGTTTTCGCGCCGCTCTGTTCGAAACTCCGCAGCACCGCACGCAATTTCGGCAGAGCCAATGGCGTATGAGAGGCAATTGGCGTTCGCGCGCCGATCCCCTTCAGGGACGCGAGGAAGGCCAGTCCATCCTCGTGTGGCTGCGTGATGGTTTGGCAATCGATATGTCCCGCCACGCCGTCGAGACGGATGGCGCGCAGGCTGTCCAGGCTCGGATAATCGGGGGTGCCAGAGCGGAGATTCACTTCGGCGTGTGCCTTGCGCCATTCCGCGAAAGTTCCGGACGCCAGAGTCGTGATAGCTAGGTGCCCAGCCGGACCGACATATTTGAACAACCCCTGCAGCGTCGGTTCGAGATTGGAAAACCATTGTGCTGCCAGACTTGAGCAGATGAGGTCGAACGGCTGTTCCTCGGTCAACTGTTCCGGTTTTTCCGCATCGATGACGGCAAAACGGAAGCGCGGATCCGGCAGGCGATCTCGCGTGCGACCGACCATGGCGGGGGAAAGGTCGCTCACCAGCCAGTCGCCGCCG